>CAZUDD010000010.1:0-14819 GCA_964619665.1 uncultured Desulfurococcaceae archaeon
GTTATTGATGTACTATGCACTTATCTATGGTGTGTTATAACACCTACAACTACTCCATAGCTTTTTGGTGATTGTCATGAGCAGTGAAGAGAATAGTGAAGCTGTAAAAGAATCTTCTTCAGCTAGAACACAACCTAGAACCACTATAAGGTTACCTGAATCAATGTTTTTCGCTGTTAGAACTACAGCTAGACAAGAAGTAAATGTTGCTCTGATTGTTGAAGCACATGCTAAAGAGAGAAACCTAGCTATATACTCAATAATTGTTCCACCAGAAATGAAGGGCTATGTAATTCTAGAAACATCTGGACTACACGCTGTCTATGAAGCAATTAAAGGTCTAAAACATGTTCGTGGTCGTGCATCTGGAGCTCTTCGATGGGAGGATATCGAGGGTCTCATAAAGCCGAAACCACTTGTTGAATTGCTATCTATTGGTCAAGAAGTAGAGATTGTTGCAGGGCCTTTCAGAGGTATGAAGGCCAAGATAGTGGATATCGATAAAGCGAGAAACGAAGTTATACTTAATCTTTTAGAGGCTAGCTATCCACTTACCATAACAGTTCCAGTAGAGTATGTCAGACCTTCAAAGAAGGTGAGCTGATATGCCTAGAACAAAGATTATTAGAGCTCAAATACAGGGTGGAAAAGCATCTACGGCACCACCACTAGGACCAGCATTAACTGATGCTGGACTTAATGCTGCTGAAGTTGTTGATAAGATAAACGAGCTTACAAAACAATACAAAGACCTTACAGTAGATGTTAAGATAGTTGTTGATCTAGATACAAAAAAGTATAGGATTGAGATTGGAACACCAACAGTAACAAGTCTATTACTAAAATTTGCTGGTGCTAGTGAACCATCAGGTGATCCAGCACATAAGAAGATAGGTGATCTAAAATTCGAAGATATAGTTAGAATTGCAATACTGAAAAAACCAGATCTAAATGCTAAATCGCTTAAAGCTGCAGTTAAATGTGTACTTGGTTCAGCTAGATCTATAGGATTAACTGTAGATGGTAAAGATCCTAAGGAGGTTGTTCGAGAAGTTAATGAAGGTAAATATGACGATATTATTAAGAAGTTTGAAGAGGAGTGGAATAAAGCTCCATCAGGTGTTCAAACATGAGTTCCAGTGTTGAAGCTTTAAGAGATAGACTTAAGAAAGCTATATACTACGCTATTGCTACGAAAAAACCATGGAGATTTAAACAGTCTGTTGAACTCATTGTGGCACTCAAGGGTATTAATCCTAAACAACAACAGATTAGATTTCGTGATCCAGTAACACTACCTAAAGGTCTAGGTACTGAAGCTAAAGTTTGTGTTGTTGCCGATGGTGAAATGGCTTCTAAAGCACTTGAAGCTGGTGCACACAAAGTCATTTCAAAAGATGAACTTACAAAAATGGATAGAAAAACTGCCAAGAAAATTGCTCAGGAATGTGATTGGGTATTAGTTAGAGCTGATCTTATGGGTATAGCTGGTAGAGCTCTAGGTCCTGCTCTAGGTCCAAGAGGTAAAGCACCAATACCAGTCCCACCAACAGCTGATATCACATCGTATATCAGGCAATACAAAAGCACAACAAGACTATTTACTAGAGATCAACCATTTATTGCATGCAAGATAGGTAGTGAAGATATGTCTATAGACGATCTAGTAGAAAACGCTATAACTGTTCTCCAATATATCGAGAACAAGGTTAAGAGACCACTACTACAATTCTCAAAAATCTATGTAAAGACTACGAGTAGTCCAAGCATAGAGGTGCTATAGCATGGTCAGATCATGGCTTAGAAGTGAATTCGAAGCAATACTAAAAGCTGAGAGTGCCCAAGGCATCAAGTTAAAGGTTAGAGAGAGAAAGATACCTGAAGAAAAGATCAGGATTGTTGAAGAAGCATGTGAACTACTTAAAAAGTATAGAACTATTGTACTTCTAGACCTAGCTTCAACACCATCAAAAGTCATTAACTATATCAGAAGATTATTTGAAGGTAAAGGTGTTGTTAAACTCATTAAGAATACACTACTAAGTAAAGCTGTTGATAGAGTAGGTCTTAAGAATGGTGATGAGTTCAAGAAATGGCTTGAAGGTCAGAATATAGCTATATTTACAAACATGAATGCTTTCGAAGTAAAACTTCTACTCGATAAAATAGAGGTTCCCATCAAGGCTAGACCTGGAATGAAAGTTGATAGAGAGATAGTTATACCACCTATGAGAACAGATCTAAAACCAGGTCCTGTTATGAGTATCTTCAGTAGATTCAAGATACCTGTACAAGTTAGAGAAGGTGTTATATGGATAGCTAAAGAAGCAACACTTCTAAGACCTGGTGATGAAATAACAGTTGAAATAACATCACTTTTAGAAAAGCTTGGTATTGAACCTATAGTTGTAAAGCCTAAGATAAAAGTCGCTTATGATAGTGGTGTTGTTATACCAGCTGATAAACTCGTAATCGATATTGAAGGTACAAAGAGTGAACTGGCATCAGCTATATCCCAGGCTATCAGTGTTGCAGCAGAGATTGCTATACCAGAACCACAAGTTCTAGAAGTATCTATCAAGAGAGCTTTGATGAGAGCTATAGAGCTTAGTACTAGAGCAGGATTTGTTACACCTACAAATGCTGAACAAGTATTTAGAAATGCTGTATCTAAAGCTATGTTGATAGCAGCTTTAGTAGCATCAAAATCACCAGAACTAGCATCAGCACTACAGATACAAGGTGTTGTAGCTCCACAACCAGAACAACCTAAAGAAGAAGAGAAGAAAGTTGAAGAAAAGAAAGAAGAGGAAGAGAAGAAAGAAGGTATTAGTGAAGAACAGCTTGCTGAAGGTCTAGCAGCACTCTTTGGTTAACTCAATAGCTTTCTTCCGATATCTCGATGATATAAAAACAATATTTTTGTAATAGATAGTTGTTTGATAGGGTTTAGAAGGTTTGTTCAGCATACCTAAGGTGTTTAGCTATGTCTAGACCTATTAGTGAAGATATTTTCAGAGTTAGAATGTTTGTTAGTAAGGGTTATAGAAGAATCCAGTGTTCTTCATGTAAAAGCTATTTCTGGAGTTTAAGGGATAGAGAGAGATGTGGCGATGCACCGTGTGAGCCATACACGTTCTTCAACATTCCTATAAAGAGATCTCTAAGTTTTAAAGAAGCTAGAGATCTATTTCTGAAATTCTTTGAAAAACATGGTCATAGAGTTATCGAACCACAACCTGTCGTAGCTAGATGGAGAGAAGATCTTTATTTGACTATAGCTAGTATAGTTGTGTTTCAACCACATGTTACTTCAGGTATTGTTCCACCACCAGCTAATCCACTAGTTATTGCTCAACCATGTATAAGACTAGAAGATATCGATAGTGTTGGACTAACTTTTGGAAGACATCTAACCAACTTTACTATGGGAGGTCATCACGCATTCAATTATCCCGATAAATATGTTTATTGGACTAATGAAACAGTTGAGTATGCAAAACAATTCTTTGTTGAAGAACTAGGTATACCAGAAGAAGAGATTACATTTAAAGAGTCTTGGTGGGAAGGTGGTGGTAATGCTGGTCCATGTTTTGAAGTATCTATTGGTGGTCTTGAAGTAGCTACACTAGTCTTTATGCAGTACAAAATTGTTAATGGTAAATACGAGGAAATCCCGATAAAGATTGTTGATACAGGCTATGGTATTGAGAGAATTGCATGGCTTTCAAGTAAAACTCCAACAGCATTTCATGCAGTTTATAGCGATCTAGTTGATAGATTCAAAAAGATTTTGAATGTTGAAGAACCAAAACCAGATACATTGAGAGAAATTGTTGTACTTTCAGCTACACTAGATCATCATGATCCTAAATTCATAGATAACCTAGTCGATAAAGCTAGTGTTGTTGTAGGTATTGAACGAAGAGAACTTCAGAATTTACTTAGAAGACTATTCGATATGTATGCACTTCTAGACCATACAAAGACTATAGCTTTGATGTTGGCTGATGGTATTGTACCATCAAATACAGGTGAAGGATACTTAGCGAGACTTGTTATTCGTAGAGCTATGAGAAAGCTATCACTATTAAAGACAGATGTTAGTCTTGTAGATCTCGTCAAAGAGCAGATTAGCTATTGGCATACACTGTATCCACAGATGTATAGGAATAGAGAGTATATACTGGAGGTTCTAGAACTTGAAGAACGTAGGTATAGAGAAGTTCTAAAAAGAGTTTCAACAATAGTTCCAAAGTTTTTAAAAAGAGAACCTTCACTTGAAGACCTTATAACACTCTATGATTCTCAGGGTATACCACCAGAAATCCTTAAAGAAGAGCTAGAGAAACGAGGTCGCTCAATAACGATACCCACTAATTTCTATAGTATTGTTGCTTCAAGACATGCTAAACCAGCTGTTGTAAGAGAATTTGAGAAGAGAAAGCTACCTGATGAAGTAGTATCCTGGTTAGGTAGTTTTCCAGAGACTAGGAGGTTATTCCATGAAGATCCATATCTTAGAAGGTTTAAAGCTAAAGTTCTTGGTGTTTACAAAAACTATATCGTTTTAGATCAAACAGCTTTCTATCCTGAAGGTGGTGGCCAGCTAGGTGATTCAGGCTATCTCATTGTTGATGGTAGAAAGATAAGGATTATCGATACTCAGAAACATGGTGATGTAGTTGTACATATAGCTGAAGACAATGTTGAAAACATGCTTAGAGAAGGAGCTATAGTTGAAGGTGAAATAGATTGGAGTAAACGATATAGAAGAATGAGACATCACACAGCAACACACATCATTCTTGGAGCTATTAGACGTGTTCTTGGAGATCACATCTGGCAAGCAGGTGCTGAAAAGACTGAGTTTAAAGCTAGGTTAGATGTTACACACTATAAAATGCCTAGCAAAGACGAGATAGAGAAGATTGAGAGATTAGCAAATGAAGTTGTTGATAATGCTCTACCAGTAAGAGTTCACTATGTTCTTCGTAACGAAGCTGAGAAAATCTATGGTTTGAGAATCTATCAAGGTGGTGTTCCACTAACAAACATACTTAGAATTGTTGAGATACCTAATTGGGATGCTGAAGCCTGTTTTGGTACTCATGTAAGTAATACTAGTGAAGTTGGAGGTATTAGAATTGTTAATGTTGAGAGAATAGCTGATGGCGTTGTAAGGTTTGAGTTTGTAGCTTCAACAGCATTAAGAGATTACACTAACGATATTGTGTCTAGACTTGAAAGAGTATCTAGTATCTTAGGTTCTTCACCAGATCTTGTTGATAGAAAAGCTGAACAGATACTAAATCAAGTTGAATCCCTAAAGAAGTTGATGAAGTACTATAGATCGAAATATCTAGAGATGATACTTACAGATATTTCAAGAAATAGACTTGTTCTAGGACCTATAAACGCATATCTCTATATACAGGAAGTAGATGATGAAGAGCTATTGAGAGAAATACTCTTGAAATCTATATCTATAGACCCTAAGATGGTTATTCTAGGTATAATGCCTAGAGATAATAGGAGTATCATCGAGATCTCACTTGGCTCTGAAGCAACAAAGTATCTAGATGCTAAGGAAATTCTTAAACAGATATCTATGTTGATTCCAGTTAAAGGTGGTGGTAAGAAAGATCATGTTATGGCTAGATCAGATCTAGATATAGAAAGCGTTAGAAAAGCCATAGAACCAAAGTTACACGATATATTATCAAGCTTATTAAGGGAGCGTAGTGAAAAACGCTAGATGGTGTGGGGCCCGTAGCTCAGCCAGGATAGAGCGCCGGCCTTCTAAGCCGGAGGTCCGGGGTTCAAATCCCCGCGGGCCCGCCACAAAACATCCCATTACCTTACTCTGTAGATCGATACATCAACTAGAGCTATAGTTAGCATTGATAGGCTTAGAATAGCTAGAAGTGTAAAGCTATGTAAAGGTATTGTTGCGTTGATGTAGGCTGATCTCACTACAATACATGTATGAGTCAATGGATTAAACAATGCTATTGTTCTTATGGGTTCAGGCATCTTCTCAAGGGGGTAGAATACATTGCTTAACAATCTAACTGGTGTTCCAATAATGATAAACACTATATCTCGTACAATCTCGCTCTGTATATGTAGTCCAAATACTATTCCAAGAGATGACCAGAATATCAGTGATAACGTCAATCCTAAGAGTATAAACACAAACATGTCTATCGATGGTACATACCCAGTGATTAAGGCAGTTAAAGCTGTTAAGTAGATAGCTTGAGCTATCAATGGTATTAAGTAAGAAGCTATCTTCGCAAACACATATTCCCAAGCTCTAACATCACTACTCAGCAATACCAAGAACAATTTACTAGTATTGTCAAGTCTGGTTATAGAGAAACTTCTCTCGAACTCTATAGATGTCATTGCTAAGAGACCAGGTGTAAAGAACACTAGGTATGGGATATACTTACCCTGGTATTCAATACCTATAGCTATAGTTCTTGTTAATGTAAGTCCAAACACCAACATGTATAGTGTTGGAGGTATTACATAGGAGAGTAGCAAGAGTATGGATCTTCCATGTTTTAACTCTCTCCAGAAAAGTGCTGAGAAACCTCTAGGCATATTCAACACCTAATCTAGTCATAGTCTTACCTAGAACTGAATAACAATGTGAATACTTCTGATAGTGTTGGTCTAACAATCTTGATCTCATCAATTCTTATCTTAGTCCTTGAAATCTCATGAATTATCTCATCTGTAGAAATCTTGTCTATGTTGAACATAGCGGTAACTCTATTATTATTCAATTCTAGAAATTCAATACCAAGTGGTTTTAGTATAGAGATGACTCGATCTAGATCATCTCTATCTCTAAGCACTATCTCAAGCTTATAGAACTTCATGAGCTTTTTAACTTCATTAATATCTCCATAAGCTACAACTCTATTCTTTAAAAACAACACATCTTCGCATACAGCTTCAGCTTCTTCAAGTTCATTAGTAGCTAAAATAACTGTAGATCCCTTTTCAACAAGTTCTCTAATCATACTCCATACTCTCTTTCTAGAGATGTAGTCTAACATTGCTGTAGGTTCATCAAGAAACACAACATCTCTATACGCCATGAAAGCTCGAGCTAACTGAACTTTTCTCATCATACCTCCTGATAAATCGATAATTCTTGAACGAGCTCTATCCTTTAGATCTAGAACTTCAAGAATCTCTAATGCTCTTCTCTTGGCTTCAGCTCTCGATAAACCTAACAACATATCGAAAAACACTAGGTTATCTAAAACATTCATAATCGCATCCAATGCTATTTCTTAAGGAATTAAAAGTATGTGTTTTCTAACTTCTTTAGCTTCTTTAACAACATCATAACCACAAACATATGCAGAACCACGTGTTGGCTTAATCACTGTTGACAATATGTTAATAGTTGTTGTTTTTCCAGCACCATTAGGACCCAATAAACAAAATATACTTCTTTTCCTTACCTTGAAACTCACATCCTCAATACCGACAATATCACTCTGATAAATCTTTGTTAAGTTGTTCACCATGACAATATCCATTATCACACCATCTATGAGCGTTACCTCTACATCTAGGTTTTTATTAACGATAGGTTTAATCATCGTTAAGAGATCTTCATGCATCGGTATGTCTATGCTTAAGACTGTTTCCCTAACAATACTGTTTATACTCGTACTATCCCTATTTGTAAGTTCATCCCTATTCAATGCTAGTACTGCTCTTGTGACTATGGCTAAGTTCGAGAAACTTGAAAAAACCAATACTTGTTCCTGATGGTGAAGGACCTGATGCTTCTGCTGTCTATAATCCTGCTGTTGTTTATGTGAATGGAACGTTCTTTATGTTCTATAGAGCACAGGAGAAATGGAGAGGAACATCAGTTATTATGTTAGCTGTTAGTACTGATGGTATTCACTTCACAAAACTCAATCTCAAGTACTTAAACCAACGCTACCTGAAGAAATGAATGGTGGTTGTGAAGATCCAAGAATAGTTGTTGTTAATGGAACTTTCTATATGACTTACACAGCATATGATGGTAAAACAGCTAGACTAGCTTTAGCTAGATCAAAAGATCTTGTTCACTGGGAAAAACTAGGTATTGTATTTCCTGAATGGGGATGGAGTAAATCTGGTGCTATACTACCCATAAAAATAAATGGAAAGTACATCATGTATTTCGGAGATTCGAATATCTGGATAGCTTACTCCGATGACATGATTCATTGGGTTACAGATAAGAGCTGAGTTGTTCTTAGACCTAGACCAGGATATTTTGATAGTAAACTAGTTGAGTCAGGACCACCACCTATAGTAACAGATAAGGGTATTCTATTGATATACAATGCTGCTGATGAAGCTGGCAGATACTCTGTTAGATGGGTACTGTTTTCTAGGGATGATCCAACAAAGGTTATTGCAAGAGCTGAAAAACCTATTCTTGAACCAGAGTATTGGTGGGAAAAACAGGGTCAAGTACCAAATGTAGTCTTTGCTACAGCACTAGTTGAAGTTAATGAAAAATGGTATCTCTATTATGGAGCAGCTGATACCAGAATTGGTCTCGCAATAGCTCAGAAACCTCTACTAAGAATTGAAGTAGTGAACACAACACCCTACACCAATACCACAACATTAACTCCAGTAACTATGCCTATACACATAGCTATGCTAATCATAGTACTAGCCATAGCTATACTATCGATATTCTTAGCGATATTAGTTAGATCTAGTAGTAAAGCTTAAGTTAAGCTTATTTACACTAAAACACTATGGAGTCTATGGAGCAACTAGAACATGATAGATGGTGGGCCCGTAGCTCAGCCAGGTAGAGCGGCGGGCTCCAGCCATCTACGGGTCTTACGACCCGTAAGGGGATGAGTAGAAGCTGGAGCGTTGAGCCGGGGGAGACCCGTAGGTCGGGGGTTCAAATCCCCCCGGGCCCACCACAACACTAATTAGCTAGAAGCTCTTTGTCCAATACTCAAATCTCTGTCTTCTCTTGATCTGTGTCATAACTCTATCTAGGTATCTATAAACAGTTGAGTGTTGTCTACCCTCTATCAACATGAGAATCGCTTCTCTTGCTGCATTAGCAGACTCGTAGTCTCCAATAATAGCTACGTAATCACCATATACAGAGATGTATGTACCTGTTAACTCTTCAAGATTCTTCCTCGCTCTACCACCTTCACCAATGATTCTACCTTTAACTCTAGTTAAATGATTTGGAGATGGCTTTACATACTGTTTAAGGTCTATGACTATGAGTACCTGATCTTCATCTAAGACTCTCATAGCTCTATCAGGTGAAAAACCATAGGCTATAGCTTTAACAAAATCCTGAGCTTTCATAAGATCTAATGGTGTTGTTGCTGGTGTAGCTGGTTCAATAACTACAATACCGTTAGTACTATCAACAGTTATCTTAGTCTTTGTTCTCTCCATAACAGTCTTAAGTACTTCACCATGTTTACCAATTAAAACACCAACTCTATCGAGAGGAATCTTAACATAGAGCTTAGTCACACCAGGAATAACATAGGGTCTGATACCCATAGGAGCTACAGTAGGCCTATTCGCTTCTGATCCCTGTTGTATACCACTCGATTTTTCATCAAAAACATCTTTCTCCATGGAGAACACCGAAACCTAATCAGTTACTTGACTACCTATTAACTCAGTGTTATCAACTTAAAAATCGTTTAGTGATCAATACTTTCACTACAGCTATTCTTCTTCAACAGAACCCTCAACAATATCTTTGTATATCTCATCAGCTGAAGGTACATCTATACCAACATCTTCGCTAAAGAACCTAACGATGTTGTATATATCTTTGTATAGAAATGATTGTGCATGTGGATGATCTAGTCTTACTGCTTGACTAACATCTATTATGTATGGTTTGTTGTTCCACACCATAACATTGTATTCACTTAGATCTGCATGAACAAGACCAGCTCTCCAATAAATCTTCTTCACATCATCGATTATTTCCCAGAATATATCCTCAGCTTCTGAAGGATCTAGAGCTCCAGCTTCATGTAATTCCTTTAATAGTGGTGCTCTATACCCATTTTCACCTATGAACTCCATTACAAGAACATTCTGATAAAAACATATTGGTCTCGGTACTCTGACACCAGCTCTATACATCCTCTTCAAATTAGAGAATTCCTTTTTAGCCCAAACAACCATTAGCTTATGTCTAGGTAGATTACCTATCCATTCATATCTTGGATCTCCACGAATATACTTCCAGATACTCTTTCTAAACTCTGCCGTTACAGTAAGGTATATCTTTACAGCTAAATCCTCATTACTAAATCCTTTAGCCCAGTAAACACGAGCTTCTTTACCAGCTGATACAACACCCTTCAAAGTCTTCAAACATTTTCGACGCCTTAACTCTATGATAGCTAGAACTGTTCTTCTATCAAATACTTCTTCAACAACTTCAAAAAGATCTTTATCCTTAATCCTAGGTTCTTGTTCACGTAGTCTTAGTTCACGATCTATCTTCTCTTCAACACCATTTCTATCCTTTTTACCCATACTAGATAGCACCGAGACTCTCTAGGAATTCTTTTGATATCAAGCCCATATTCATTAACTTCCTTACTTCATCCTTACTGTACTTGTGTAGTACATCACCTTTATTTGGCTGGAAATCCCAGGGTGCAACTAGTACTACATCTCCTTCAGATATCCACATACGTCTACGATACTTACCAGGTATTCTACATACTCTAACCATACCATCAACACAGCGAACTTTAACATGATCAGCACCTATCATCTCTTCAACAATACATAGTACTTGTCCTTCACTAGGCATAACTAGTTCTTTTGATTCTGTTTCACTAGGTTTTTTCTTAGCTATAGATCTCACCCACTAATGATTTTTAGAGAAGGTATAAGTAGCTTTAGGTTAAGTCTATGTCTTTGTAAATCGCTTTATGAATTCATGAACAGAAATCCTGATCTTACTACCATCACTCTTCCTCAAAACAATGCTATTTCTAGTTACTTTCTCAACTATGTAAGCTCTATTATCAACAACTACATAATCACCTGGTTTAACATTAAGAATTCTTAGAGAGATACATAGCTTTCCTTTCTTTCTACCATCCCTAAGGATCCTTATATCACCATAGGACTCCGTCAACTTAACTAATGGAACTCTATGTCTTACAGTATCAGCTATCTTCTTAGCTATGAAACTATTTGTAACCTTAACATCAAATCCATTCTTAACATCTTCAATCTCAACAATATCTTCACTAAACATACTCGTTAATAGATCTCGAAGTGATTTATCGAGAGATTCATCAAAGTTAAAGAATCTTATTTGGACAACAGCTTCATAAGAACCACCAGCTCTCTTAAAACATACTGGACATAGTCTACTCTGCCATTCTATGGGTATATCTATAGTCTTTGAAATTATTTTCTTACCTATAGATGCATCTATGTGTAGATAAGCTCTAGCTGAATACATCTCGGGAATCTCGACATAGATATTGACTATCTTCACAATGGGTTTAGATGGCTTAATAGCCTTAAATACAAGATCTCTTAGTATTCCCTGAACTTCATCTGGATTTGAAGGTCTAATCCATTTACCGCTAACTTTAATAGCATAGCATTTGGGACAATACGTAATCCTGAGATTACTAACTATCTTCACAATACCATATAGAGATACAAAACATTCTGGACATAGAGCTTCTATCAGTTCTTCAGGATCATCAACAGTTTTTCCACAACGAACACAGAATCTCTTAGTCAAACTAGTTCACGCACTATCTGTACATGTAGTTGATCACGTATCTGTAACACGCTCTCTCTAACTACGATTCCACGTCTTATAAGCTCTTCAACAATTCTACGACCAGAAACAACAGCTATATCAGCTCTCAATATTGCATGAATAGCTTCTTCTAAATCAACTTTTTCACCTTCATAGAAAGACCTTGGTATAGAGAGAACTATATCTCCTTCTCTAAACTCTTTACCTAGAATTTCTTCGTCACATACAGCAACGATTACCTTATTCTCCGCAAGATGCTTCTTAACATAGAACTTGCTACTCATAATCAACACTCTCTAAACTCTATACAGGTTTAACGAAAGTCTCAGCACCACAAGCAAGACACTTTATATACCATACTTTACCATGTCTGATAAGCTCAGTATCATAACTTCCACATGTTGGACACTTAACATAGGCTTCCAAGAACTTGTTGTATAGTGCATTTACAGTATGTGGAGATACACGTCTATAGATAACCATAACACCTCTTTCATCTACAGCACCTGGCATAGCTAATTCCTTTAAGAGAAACCTCATTACAATTCTTGGATCACGACGAAGTCTTTCACAAACATCTTTAAAATTCTTTATAACTGTTTGATCACCTATATGCTCTATATCGAGACTGGGTATATCGTATGCTCTTAAACTTCTCTTAGTGGGTAGTTTGCTGAAACCACGTTCAAGTAGATACTCATAGTTATAGAGTATCTCCAACTCCTTATCGCTACTCATAGTCTACCACCTTAAGCTATTGTCGTATAGCTCTCTAACCCTTTTAAGCTATAATATGTTCTTGAAGTTGAGGTCTATAGAGTGTAAGATGGATTTAGACTATGAAGTTCAGAATATATATTGAGACTTATGGTTGTGCTTTAAATCGTGGTGATACATCGATTATCAAGACAATACTGTCAAGAAATGGCTATGATATAGTTGAAACTATTGATGAAGCTGATGTAGTTATAATCAACACATGTATTGTTCGTCAAGATACAGAAGCTAGAATGATGAAGAGATTGAGAGAATTATCGAAGTTAAACAAGAAGATTATTGTTGCTGGATGTATGGCTAAAGTAATGCCCTACACCATAAAGAAACTGTGTCCCAAAGCTGTTATAGTATCACCACAGAATATACATAGAATCATTGAAGCGATACACTCGTTACCTGGATCAATGTTTGTTATAGGTGAAAAACCACGAGATATAGTTCCAAAGATAGTTGATGGTGTGAAAGTCACTATACCTGTAGCTGAAGGATGTCTAGATGAATGTGCATTTTGTATAGTTAGAGTTGCTAGACCACATCTAAGGAGTATACCTATTGATTGTGTTGTTAAGACTGTGAAAGAACTACTCGATAACGGTGCTAAGGAAATCGAGATAACAGCACAGGATCTAGGTGTCTATGGTATCGATATCTATGGAGACTATGCATTACCAAAACTGTTACAGGAATTACTATCGATAGATAGAGAGTTCAAGCTTCGTATAGGTCAGATGAATCCATACTACCTACGGTATTTTCTAGATGAAATAATAGAGATTTTGAAAGATCCAAGAGTCTTTAAGTATCTACATATACCAATTCAAAGTGGTGATAATAAAGTTCTAGAGATTATGAAGCGTAGAGGTAGTGTAGAAGAATTCCTAGAGCTTATAGCTGAACTTAGAAAGAAAATACCGTTAATACAGATAGCAACTGATATAATTGTTGGTCATCCAGGTGAAGACCACAGTTCATTCCTTAACAGTGTAAAGCTAATTCTAGAAAATCATATTGATCGTGTACACATAGCTAGATACTCAATAAGACCCTATACTGAAGCTGCAAGAATGAAACAGGTTCCTGATCCATTAAAGAAAACTTGGTGTAGCTACATAGAGAAAATATATGAAGTTGTTGCACTACACAATAATCTAGAGTTCATTGGCTCAAAAACAAAGATCTTTATAGATGAGTACTCGAGGGAAACTGGAACATATATTGGTAGAACAATAGATTATAGACCTGTAGTCATACTGAATAAATCCAAAGATATTTCTCTAGGTATAGAGGTCTACGTGGATATAGTTGATGCAACATACTACGATTTGAGAGGTCTAGTTATTGAGTAGAACAACAGCTTCAACTATATCAAATAGTGTTTGCTTCTCCATTAATACCTGTGTACGTATCTGATTGTATTTTCGAAGTATATGAAGTGTTCTTGAAAGACTTGAAAATGCCATTAAAGCAGTGCTAGAACATCGAATAGAATCAATGACAATCTTTATAAGTATGTTTTCATCTATATCAGCACACCAAAGTCTCGATATTTTGTATGGACATGGAAGATAGGGTGGATTAGATATGGCCATATCAATACATTTACTCCTAATACATGAAGCTTCAGTACAATTAACAACATCTACTCTATCCATATACCTCATCAAATTCTTTCTAGTATTATACAAAGCATTGATATCTATATCGATAGCTATAATGTAGCCTACTTCTCTATGCCTTACTAAACCTAGAGTTATATATCCAGAACCACAACCTATTTCTAAAACTATGAGCTTTCTCATTAGAGTCCTATACAAGACTCTCAATAGAGATTTAGCTGTACCTAACAATATACTAGAAGATACTGTTAAAAATGGTGAGAATACACCTTTATAAACATAGAAAGCTCTCCATCTACCTAAGAACCATACAACATTATGAAGAATCACTAGGACTATGTGAATCAATACTATCTTTAGTTTAAATACCAAGCTAGGCTTCTTCACGTAGAAAAACTTATTGTTAGAAATATAAAAAAGATTCATTGTTTTCTATTTATAGATCTAGAGAGGTTTTAACCACATTCTGGGTAGTCGTCTGGTACTTTTGCTCTGAAGTATCTTCCTGTTGCTGGGTCTTGGAATAGACCAATCTTAACTCCTTTTCTACCCTTAGGAGCTAACATCCAAACCTTCTTAGGTAC
>CAZUDD010000011.1:0-14621 GCA_964619665.1 uncultured Desulfurococcaceae archaeon
TCCTTATACCATAATCTCGAAGTTTAGATATTATGTAGAGTATATGGGGATCAAGTAATGGTTCTCCACCAGTCAATACAACAGATTCTATTCCTAACTCAGACATCTCATCAATAAGCTTTAACTTTCTTTCAAGAGTTAACTCCTGAAGATTTCTTAATCTATATGCATAGCAATGAATACAGGCTAAATTACATCTCGAAGTATATAACCATATGATCGTTTTAGGTACATGTATACTCTTTATCGATTCCATGAAGTAACCCTATCAACTCTTCTTTTTCTTGACAAGCCTTCTTATCAAATTAAAAGGACAAAGACTTTTATAGGGACAAGAGCTACATCCATATGCATATACTACTCTACTACTTTTAGAGTCTATAACGTCTATATACTTAACCTCGATTCCCTGGTCTTTCAGAAACTTCCTGATCTTCTCTATAGCGTATCTTATCCTAGTCATGGTATCTAATCTCGATAGTACTACCACTAGACTATGTTCTTTGAATTCTATTCTTTCTATGGCTAACCCATTCTTTTCTAGAAGTTCTTTAAGATCATTGTAGAGATTTTTCATGTTATGGATATACCCTTCAGTAATTTTACAACAACTCTTTTAATCTTAACTATTAAAGCAATACTTTCGCCGATAACTGAGGTATTGGTTTCGCCCGTGTGACTAAAATAAAAACTTTCTTACTATTAGGGGGTGAATGGAGGCGTCAAACCCCGTGGTACTCACTAACAGTTTTGTAGATTACCAGAGTATTACCGAACGTTGTCTTAGAGCTGAGGTAGTGCTAGAACTCCGTGTTTCTAGTATTCATCGCATAGATATAGAGGGGTACAGTGTATGAAGTATGAAACTTCTAGAGCTGTGATAAGCATAGAGATTGCGGTACAGAACTATATTGGTGAAAATGTGTGGTTAGTTAGAGAGAATGCTAATGTACCTAAGTCGATATCTGGATTCTTTAGCTATATCATGGGTGAACTGCTATCAGCAGAGGCAGAGAAATTACTTCCAAAAAAAGCAATAGAGCTTCATAAGGATGGATGGATTCACATATACAAGCTTCGTGATGGTGCTATCGTTAAACCCTATTGTGGTGGTATTGATAGTAGACTAATAGTAGAGAAGGGACTGAGAACACCAACAATTATATCTAGACCTCCAAAACACCTAGATTCAGCTGTTGATCAACTAATGAATGCTGCTTACATCTTTAGTCAAGAGAGAACTGGTGCTATCGGTTTATACGGTGTTGATCTAGTCATAGCTCCATACATAAGGAGAGATGTATGTAGCTACAGACTCGTTAAACAGAATATTCAACGCTTTGTCTACAATTTAAATTATCCACTAAAGAGTGGTCAATCTCCATTTACAAACATTGTGTTCGCTATAAGTAATAAGTTCTATCGCAAGGTATCTGTACCTCATGCAAGGTTAGGAGATGTATATGAAAACTATCTTGATGAAGCTAAGAGTATCATCAAGGCATTTGCTGAAGTATTTCTAGAAGGAGATGCTCTTAAACAGCCATTTACTTTCCCAATACCAACAGTGATATACAACGATGTCTTCACAAAGATACTGGGAGAAGATCCTGAACTCTATACAGCGTTTTGGTCTATGGTCAGCAGTTCTGGTCAATGCTATTTCCTCAATGGTATGAAGCATAGAGCTGAAGACATCTTCTCATTCTGTTGTAGACTCTTATCCGATATGTCTAGAGTTAGAGAGATTCTACATCAAGCGAAAGGCGTTTGGGATATGCCACCATCAGTAGGATCAGTAAATGTAGTTGTTATCAACTGTCCAAGACTAGCGATGTACGCTAGGATAAAAGGTGATGAGAAGTATATGTGGGATAAACTCGATGAATTGCTTGAGATAGCTAGAGAAACTCTGATGTGGTTTAGAAAGAGATATATCGAGCTATTCAAAGCAGGTCTCTATCCAATGACGAGGGAATACATCGATAAAGAGAATCCATTTAAGTTCTACTACAATACAGTGGGTCTCATAGGATTAGCTGAGTATGCATCTATAATGATTGGAAATCCATTCTATTGGCAGTATGCAGACCCCTCATCACTACCTCAGGTAGTCAAGATATATCGAGATCTACTAGAGCATATACATTCAAGACTCAAGGAGTTCGAAGATCTAGACAATGTTCTATACAACGTCGAAGAAGTTCCTGGAGAATCACTTAGTACTAGACTAGCTATGCTTGATTGGGAGTATGCTTCAAAGCATAGAGATGGAGAGGACTTGAGAGCATATATACCTGTTGCTCCATTAGGACCAAGTAAACAGATGTTCTATACAAATCAGTTAACACCACCCTATACAACACTACACCTAAAGCATCAGCTATGGGTTGAGAGTGAATGTCAGAAACTGTTTACAGGTGGTGTTATTAAGCATGTATTTGTAGATCAAGAACTTGAACCTGAAATAGTAGCAAAATTCATAGATTATGTTATGAGGCAAACCGATGTAGTATACATAAGCATTACACCGACAATAAGTGTTTGTCCATCATGTGGAACGAGATTTATCGGTAGAAAAGACACTTGTCCAAGATGTGGTTCAAAAACTGATATCTGGAGTAGAATAGTTGGGTATTACAGACCTATAAAGGCATGGAATGTAGGTAAGAAGGCTGAGTTCTATACAAGAAGAGATCTAGGAAAAGATGTTAGAGATATTGTTGGTAGCTAAGTCTCTAAGTATATACCTGGTTTAAATGGTGTACCACTGAATTTCTTACCTCTATAGTCTGGTGCACTAACATCATCTACTCTATACACGTCGACAACATCTATACCCGTAGCTGTTTTTACGATATCTCTCAGTTCACTCAATACGCTATACTCATCGATGTCTGTTGTCATAAGCAAGTTTTTCGTATTTTCATCAAGTTCTCTAACATTCTTAACAATTCTTTGAGCTATCGTAAAAGCTTTATCTTTTGGTATCCCAATCTCAACGAGCTTACTACCTATTTCTCTAATGCCTCGTTCTCCTTTCTCAATAGCTATTCTTAGAACTTCATATGCACTTCTTGGATATACATAGACAACAAGTCTTTTTGGTTTTACTTTAACAACCTTCAGCACGTTCTTGATATCATCTATTAAATGCTTTATGAACTCCATAGCTAGTATAGCTTCTCTATCGATAAACCTTGGTTTAGGCCAAGATTCAATAACAACGAATCCTTTCTTACCTAGTCTATGCCAAAGCTCTTCAGCTATGAATGGTGTGTAAGGAGCTAACATCTTTATCCAGTCTTCAACTATATTGACAATGTCTCTACATGGTGTATCTGTATATGATAGGTACTCCCTGATTAGGTTTGGAATATTGTAGAAGATCTCAATAGCACTTGTACGAATTCTAACTTCGTCTAGATATCTTGTAGTTCTATCAACAGTTTCATAGAATTTCGATAAGAACCATCTATCTATTAACGAGGTACAATCTCTACTTGCTTTCTTGATCTCGTTGATTAATTTATCGAGTAGATCATGTATTGACTTAAGTGTTGCTAGTGCTTCATTCAATAGATCATCACTTATCTCAAAGTCTTGTGGTACTTCTGCACCAATACCCATAGCTAGTCTAACAGTATCTGATCCCCAGGTATCTACGAGATCTCTTAGCAATACTATATTCCCTCTAGATTTACTCATCTTACCTCCTCTAAGTAGGACCCATCCATTAGCGATTATTCCTTTTGGCCATAGATCTTCACTGAATATTGCTGCATGATTGAATATGAAGAATGTTAGATGATTAGGTATTAGATCTTTACCACTAACTCTCCAGTCAAGAGGATACCAATACGTGAACTCTCTTCTTATATCCTCTATGTACTGTGCTGGAATACCAAGTTTTTTCTCTAAGTATTCACTAGATCCTCTACCTAGAAATACATAGTCCCAAAACTCTTCTGTTAGTTTATCGCTTGGTATTTTATACTGTCTTATCTTATGAATTACAGTGTAGAAAGCCATATAGATTGTTGAATCGCTTAGACTCTCAATAATCCATGTTGGATCCCATGGAAGTGGTACTCCTAATCCACGAGTTCTAGCACATGCTCTTCTACGAAGCCAATCTATAGTTGCTTTGAATTGAGCTCTTACTTCTTCAGGAACAATCTTCATTTTTGATAGTGCTTTATAGGCTAATTCTTTCCAATCTTCCTTTCCATAATTGATAAACCACTGATTCTCTAATATCTTAACAACAATTTCTGAACCACATCTACAGTAAACAGGTTTATTCAGTAGTTCATAGACTATGAACGCCATCTTTTTATCTAGAAGGAATTTCTTGATATTCTCTCTAGCTTCAGCAACACTTTTACCAGTAACATAGTTAGCTACATAGTTTCTTATCTCTGGTGTTTTCATAGGTACTACTTCATGTAGATTCGATAACATGTATCCTGATCTTAGCTCTGTTGAGTATATGAACTTAGTAGCTTCATCTAGTTTAGTTCTATCGTCTTGAGATTCAACACCATATTTTGTCAATGCTTCGTAGGCAGGATAAGTAGTGAAGCCTTCTACAGATATTATCATTCTTGGACTTATTGTAGAGACTATCTCCTTTAGTTTTTCTGGTATCTCAACGAGTCCCTTTTTAAGATCTTCAAGCGCAGCTGCATCATAAGGTGCATGTGCAGGTACACTCATGACTACGCCAGTAGCAAACGATGTATCTACAAATGTAGCTGGCAATACAGGTATTTCTTCACCTGTTATTGGATTCTCTACCTTCAATCCTATTAATTCTGAGCCTTTGAAGTTCTTTAGAATTCTGAACTTTATTTGGTACCTGAGTCTTTCAGCTGCTTTTGATCCTACGATTAGCTTTATACCACTATCCAGTTCTATCAGTACATACTCTTCATCAGGATTTATCCATATATTTGTAACTCCAAAAACTGTTTCAGGTCTTAATGTTGCAGTCGGTAGATAGGTGTTTTCAGCATCAATTAATTTGAATAGAATTGCCGTAAATTCACCTATATCTGGCTCAACATCACCACTAGTATCATGAGCTCCTACAGGCATTTCATGTTTTGGACACCATCCAACAGGATGTGAACCTCTCTCAATATAGCCTTTAGAAGCTAGTTTCTTGAATTGCCAATGGATAAAGGCTTTAAACTCTGGATCTATTGTTGTAAATTCTCTTCTCCAATCAATAGATAGACCATATTCATCGAATACTCTCTTTGAAGATTCGTGGAAGTATCTAGCCATGTATAGAGGATCCTTCATTTTATCGACTATCTCTGGTGGTACATCAAATCTCTTTATCAATACCTCAATGAACTGTTTATCTCCGGAAGCTACTCTTTCAGCCATAGCTATGATTGGTGTACCTGTATAGTGGAACCCCATTGGGAATAGTACATTGTATCCCTGCATTCTCTTGAATCTTGCTAATACATCTGCTATGAAGTATGTTCTGCCATGACCCATGTGAGCAGGGCTATTAGGATACATGAAAGCAGCTGTTATGAAGAATTTTGGTTTTGAAGGATCTGCATCAGCTTCGTATATACGAGCTTTTCTCCATTCCTGACTCCATCTAGAAACGATTTGTTTTAGATACTCTATGAAGTCTGTGTAAGCAATAGACGTACACCTAGCAGTATCTACGGTGGGTAGGAGTATTATAAGCTTATGCTCTTAAAGTATTAGTCAATTCTAACCAGATACTCCAGCACATCATTACATAGAAATACAGGACCATCTTTACAGAGAAGATAATGTGTTGGTGATAGAATACAGGAACCACACATACCCATACCACACTTCACAATAGTCTCAGGAGCTACAAATTTCAATCCATTGAATTCAAAGTCCATACAGAATCTCTTCAACATCTCATTGGGTCCAACAGCGAAAACAACATCATACTGTTTCTTAAGGACTAGTTCTTTAGCTAGATCTAGTACAGTTCCACGAAAACCTATTTCCCCATCTTCAGAAGCTAGGTATATTCTGATATCACTACGAATAGACCTTATATACTCTACGATATCACGACATAGCTCTGAAGATCTCTTAACACCCCACACAATATCTATCTCTACACCATTGAATTTACGTACTAGGAAAGGTATCGGAGCTATACCAACGCCACCAGCAACAACCAATACACTTCTATACTTGGAGATGTCAAAAGGCTTACCTAGAGGACCTCTTATACCTACAAAACCGTGTTTGTATTCTGATAAAGCCTTTGTTCCTCTACCCCTTATACGATAGATAAAGAGTATTTGTGATCCGTTGTAATCTGCAATAGATAACGGTATCTCTTTTATTCCTGGTAACCACAACATTACGAATTGTAGTGGTTTAGGATCAAAATCCTGATTATCCAATAACTTAAGCTTTAGTAAATATATGGATTCACTACACCGATAATTCTCCACGACGAGACAGCTTCTGGGAATCATGTTTTATCCACGATACTCCATCATCTCTTTTTCAGTTATTATAGTGCCACAATATTCACATTGTAGTCTTAGTGGATTACGTGAAACTACTCTAAATCGTGGTTTTATTGGTTCACCCTGTTTTGCTGTTATACATGTAGGGTTAGGACATCTGAAAATACCCTCAATTATTTCAGGTACTTCAACACGGAATTTCTTTTTAACTTCAAAATCTTCAACGATATTTATTGTTGCTGTTGGTGCTATCAATGCTATTATATTTACCTCTTCAGGACCAAGTTCTTTACCTTCAATTTTAATGATATCTTTCTTTCCGAGTTTTTTGCTCTCAACGTTCATTATTATAGCTATCCTAAGACCTTCTTTACCTGTAATTTTGAGAAGTCTCAATATATCAAGTGCTTTACCAGCGGGTATATGGTCAATAACAGTACCCTTTCTAATTTTGGAGATTGTTAGTGTAGCTCTGTTCGAGCTATTCATAGCTCAACACCAAAGATGAGGGATAGTAACGCCATTCGTACGGGCACTCCATAAAATGACTGTTTATAGTATGCTGCATAAGGTGATGTATCGACACGAGTATCGATTTCATCTACTTTTGGTAATGGATGAAGTACTTTGAGATCCTTCTTACCTTTCTCTAATAGTTCAAGCGTTATTCTGTAAGAACCCTTTACCTTTTTGTATTCGTATACATCTGGAAATCTCTCCATCTGAATTCGTGTTACATAGATTACATCAACTTCTTCTATAATGTCATCGAGTCTATCCAACTCTTCGAATTTGATGGCTTTAGACTTTAGGAATTCTCTAACTTCTTCTCTTACCCTTAATTGTGGTGGTGAAACAAGGTATATCTTGGATGGTTTAAACAGTGTTAGTCCATAGATAAACGATGTTGCAGCTCTACCATACTTAAGATCTCCTACAACTGCATAGCAGAGTCCATCAATTGTATTGAATAGCTTCTTTACCGTGAACAAATCTATCATAGCCTGTGTAGGATGATGTTGTTTACCATCACCAGCATTTACTACAGGTTTTTCAGCTATTTCAGCAGCAAACTTAGCAGCACCTTCATACTTATGTCTTACAATTATTAGATCAGCATAATTATCAAGCATTCTAATTGTATCTGCAAACGATTCACCTTTAGCAATACTTGTACCTTCTTCACTAGTAAAACCAATAACATCAGCACCTAGTTTCTTTGCAGCAACTTCAAAACTTAGTCTAGTTCTCGTAGACGGTTCAAAAAATGCTAATGCAACCACTTTACCTCGAAGTAAATCGAGTTTTCTATCCAGATACTTCAAAGCTTTTTCAGCATACTCAAAGAGAAGCTCGAGGTCATTCCGTGAGAAATCTAGTATCGATATAACATCTCGATTTCTAAAAGGATTTATGTTCACGACCCCTCTTAAACCTCACATGGAATAGCTCTATTTAAGCTCCTTGACTCAACGCATACAATTCTTCACAGACCTTAGCAGGTACAACAGTGTTTTCAAAGATATTATCTTTTCGTTGTATCGGTATAGGAGCTTTTCTATGCACTTACTAATTCTACATACCTCATCTCTATGATCTAGAAGCTCTAGAGCTTTTATCAAAGCTCTACATAGATCTTCAGAACTATTTGGAGAATAGTACATTCCACAGTTTTTCAAATACTCAACGATACTCATAGTTCTAGGTGCAACAATAGGTTTCTTTAAGTTGATATATAGTGCAAGGACTCCTGAACTCCATACCCTCTTATAGGCTACTACAAGGATATCTGATGCTGATAGAAGTTTTTCAAGAAGATCCTGAGGTATATACCTAGCAATAACATATAGTCTAGGACAAGATTTCTTAACTTTGAGAAGCTTTTTAATGATATCAATGCTGTCAGGTTTTCCAGCTACAATAAACATAACTTTATCTCTAAGCTCTTTACAGAGCTTTTCAACACTATCAAGGAATACCTCAACACCTCTATATTTCCTCAATCTGCCAAAGAATAGAATTACCTTATAGTCTTTGGGAATTCCAAGCTTTTCTCTGCATACACTCTTACCGTAGACATTAACTGGTAGCTTAGGATGAGGTAAATATATGGGATTTCTATTAACATGATAGAGTTCTTTAAAACCAAGACTAACTGCATTTGAGTGTGTAAAGATGGTCTTACTGGATTTCAGTAGAATTCGTATAGCTGTCAACTCTATCAAATTGTAGTATTTGTCGTGTGGAACAAGGTTATGCATTGTTACTACAATATGTCTCTTCAAGATCTTTGCTATGAGTATGAACAGGAGTAGATACAGTGCTCTAAGCGTAGATATGATGATGTTCGATGATATTACGAGATATTCTGGCCAATGTATATGGATACAACTGCATTTAGAAACTGTAGGTATTAGATAGAGTATATTGCGGATATCAACTACGGATACATATTGATGCCAATAACTATAGAGAATCTCTAGGTATTGATGTCTTGATCTTCTTGGGTAAACACATATCTTCATAGCATTGTCTCCATGTAGCTGTCTATAGAGATCAAGAAATGTGTTTCAGTGTGCCCGAGCAGATATCATCTTCTATCATTATGTGGGTTCTCTCATCATCAGAGATAGAGTTTAGCTCTTCAGAGATTTAATTTTTATTGTGCATAGGATACCGAGAACTAGTATTGCTATTATTAATGCTGTTTGACTCCATAGCGATTTCATTGCTAGTCCTACAAGCAATGCAACTAATCCTGTAAATCCCTGTGAAGCTATGATTACACTACAGCTAAGTACTGGATCTCTAAACATTTTCTCTAGATATAGTATCGAGAACGTATCGTAGAAGCTATAGAGTGGTAATAGCCATAGTACGAAAGATATAGGAGGTCTTGATGTGAATAGCAATGGGTAATAGATTGTGTAGATCGTTGCTATAGCTATGAAACCCTTCACAATATCAATTCTATCACTTATAAAACCAGCTAATGGTCTAGCAACAGCACCTATTACCGATGGTATTGTTGTGTATAGAAGCGAAAATATTGGTAGTGCTTCTATACCGATGTTAATTAATGCTAGATCTTCCTGAAGTTTTATCGAGGCTACATTCCATCCTAAAGCAATACCTGTATAGCATAGTAGTATCGGGGTTATTCTCCACGATAGTTCTCTCAATACAGATGGAGAGAAGGGCTTTGTACTGTTCTGAAGATCTTTGACTCTAGGAATATGTCTGTACGCTACAAATAGTATGTAGCTCGAGATCAACGCTGTTAAAGCTACTAGTGGATATAGGTTTCTTGGATGTATTGGAGTTAGAAATGTAATTAGCGGTATAACACCTCCTAAACCCCATCCAAGTGTACCTCCAGCTGTTGCAATGCCCAATCCTAGTCCTTTCCGTTGTGCTGGTGATATCTCTAGAGCTAGTATCAGTATTTCAACCCATAGAATTGCTCCAAAAGCACTTGCAATTCCTGTCATAATTATGGCTGTGTATATATCTATGAAGGTAATTACTAGAAAGGCTATCGATTGTATAAATGTCATGTATATCAGAAACAACCTTCTGAGTCTAGTCTCTATTAAGGGTACTAGGAAAGTTATGAATAGAGCTATATACTCTGCTGATAGAATAAAATTAACGAGTTCTAAAGCTCTATCTCTAGGTAGTTCTAGGTATATCCATCGTCTAGAGATCACTGTGTGGAGTGACCATGCAATAGCTAAAAACATATTTGAGATAGCTAATAGGTAGAGTATTATTGGTATAGATCTCAATAGCTATACACCTTTTAATGATGATGTTTACGCCATACTGAACACATGATGTTAGCCCGTCCCCACTGAAGAACAGATAGTTTTAGTAAAGCCTCACTCTCTAAAGCTCTCGCATTAACTTGTTATATTGTAGGGGTATATCTAAGGAGTATAGGCATTGTAAGGAGAGGAAGATGATTGAACCTATAGAGAGATTCTCTCTACCAAGACTAATTCTGGAAGGTCTTAGAGCTAAAGGTATTGAGAGTTTCACACCACCACAAGCTGAAGCCATAAAGAGAGGTGTTCTTGAAGGTAAAAACATTGTTGTTGTAGCTCCTACAGCAAGTGGTAAAACACTCATAGGAGAAATAGCTCTTGTAAATGCAGCTCTACGCGGTTTAATGGGGGTCTATGTAACTCCTCTAAAAGCATTAGCTCATGAAAAGTATCTCGAGTTTCAGTTTTGGGAACAATATGGTTTTAGAGTTGGAATATCAACAGGTGATTACGATGAACCTGGTGAAGAACTAGGTAAATACGATATCGTTGTTGCTACCTATGAGAGACTAGATTCTATACTTAGACATAGACCCTCATGGTTGTCAAGAGTAGGTGTCTTTGTTATTGATGAGTTACACAATATCGGTGATCCAGAGAGAGGACCTATAGTGGAATTGATTGTTACAAGAGCCCTATACCTAGGTAAACAAGTTGTTGGGCTTTCAGCTACTGTTGGTAACCCGGAAAAACTAGCTAAATGGCTATCAGCAGAACTAGTTTTCTCGGAGTGGAGACCCGTTAAACTAGTTGAAGGATATTTTGATAGACATAGAAGAGAGATCGTGTTTAGTGATGGTAGAGTTGAAGAAGTTGAAGGAGATGTAGTTACCCATAGTGTCTTAAAGGCTATGGAAGGTGATTACCAAATTCTGATCTTTAAACAAGCACGTAGAGCTGCCGAGAACCTAGCACAGAGAATCGCCTCTATTGTTGATCGATATCTAGAACCTCAGGAAAAGAAAATGCTTGAAGAACTTGTTCAGGAATACAAGAGCTCAGCTGTTTCAAGAATAGAATTTGATAATCTATCACAGTTAATTCTACGTGGTGTTGCTTATCACCATGCAGGTCTATCTCTTGCTGCTAGGAGAATCGTTGAGAAAGGCTTTCGATCTAAGCTAATAAAAGTTGTCGTTGCAACGCCAACACTAGCTGCAGGTATAAATCTTCCTGCACGACGTGTTCTCATCTATACTAGGAGATTTGAGAATGGTGTTTGGAAAAGCATATCCATAGCGGAGTATAAGCAGATGGCTGGTAGAGCTGGAAGACCACAATATGATCCCTATGGTGAAGCAATAATAGTTGATGCACCACCTAAGGAAGCTGAACACTACATAAAGGGAAAACCAGAAGATGTTCGTTCATATCTATGGAGTAAAAGAGCTCTTCGAATACACATCTTAGCAGCTATAGCTTCAGGATATGCTAGAAGATACAATGAACTAATAGAGTTTTTCTCAAAATCTTTCGGTGCACAGGATTACAGGATTATATTTGCTCAAAGCTATATAGTCAAAACAATCAGGGAATTGGAGTCTTTTAATATGATTGAACGTAGTGATGGTGAGTTCATAGCTACAAAGCTTGGTGAAGTAGTTTCAAAACTCTATCTAGATCCTCTAACAGCTAAGATAATCATAGATACTCTCAAGGATAGGAATAGAGTTCAAGATCTATTCTATCTACATCTAATAGCTATGTCTCCAGACTTTAGTAGAGTACGTATAACTAGATATAGCGATCTATACGAAGAGGCTATGACTTTAGCTAGCTCGGATTCAATACCTTCAATACCTGATGGAATAGAGGAGATTAGTAGTGATGACTGGTTACGAGGCTATAAGATAGCTAGAATTCTATATGAATGGATTAATGAGGTCGATGAAGATAGTATAATCAAGAACTACGGTATTGGTATTGGAGATCTACTCAACATAGTTGATACTGCTACATGGCTTATCCACGCAGCATCGAAGGTATGTAGAGCTATGGGTATGGATGTTCATGCTAGAACACTTGAAATTCTTAGTATTCGAGTAGAGAATGGCGTTAAAGAGGATGCAGTCGAGCTTGTACAGATCAAAGGTATTGGTAGAGTTAGAGCTAGAACACTACTAAATGCTGGTATAAAGACTATCGAGGATCTTATAAATACACCTAGATCTAGATTGATATCTCTACATGGTTTTGGTGAAAAGATAGTTAACGAGATTTTGAGAGAAGCTGAAAAACTTTTAGAATTGAAGAAGAGAGGTCAGCTAGTGGTCCCTTAATCACCTAGTCATTCTGGCTAGATCTCTTCATCTATATCCATAGCTCTAAAGTTAAAGTTATAAAGATTTCTAGAGTATCAGTCCTCCGCCAGATCATCATGTATCAGCTCCCGTGCGATATCATCACGCAGCTCTTCTCCTTCTAACTATTCTCGATACAGACATTTGAAGTCTTGTTAGGGTCTCTATAGACATTATCTTTGCTGTTATAGCTACTATGAGTATTGTTATGACTGCTGATACAGGTATACCTATGAGAAGCTCTTTGACAAGTACATCGAATACAGCTAGCTTTGCTAGAATTGCTAATTGTATCAATGGTATCGAAAGGAATATCGCTCTAGCCGTGGATGATAGTGATAATGGATCTATGAACATTATCATGTATATGAGTATGAATAGAGGCATTACTATAATTCCAGTGATTGTACCAGCAATCCTAACATCACTACAGAGAGCTCCAACAAATACTCCCAACGCTGCTAAGAATAATAGTGTTATTACTGCGCTTGCTATGAGTATTGGAACGAACCTCGTTGATGGAATTAACAGTGACTGTATTGTACTTAGCTTAGCCGTACCCAGCAATTCAATTACATCTCTTGGAATAGAGTACATAGTCGAGCTCACCATAGTTGCATTAGTAGCATTCAGTGTAACACTAGGTATTGTTTGTGTAAAGCTCATCAACATCATTACATAGACAGCAAATCCTATTAGCGATAACGAACTGCCTATTAGAGCAACTATGAAGGAACCTAGGAGTTTGGCCCAGAGAATCGTACTTCTCTTTATAGGTAGTGTAAGTAGAGTTTCAAGTGTTTTAGCTTCGTTTTCTACAGCCATAGAAGTAGCTGACATTTGGAGTATCGCTGAACCAATCAAAATAACTATTATTGGTAGGAACATCATAGCCATCGATATAGAGCCTAGAGCTGGACCTACAGTAACTATGTAGCTCTTACGAGGTTCAATGAATGTTATTGAAACTGTGTCTATAGCTCTACCAGCTCTAACATACATTGAGCTTGATACATTCAGTATTGCTGAACTGAGAACAGAGCTCATAGTTCTGACAATTGTTTCTCCTCTACCTAGCTTGACACCCATACCAAGACTTCTAATCTTTTGTATGACAACTATTGGTTTGGGTGTACCAGTACCATTGATAACGTATTCCTTTACAGATTTTGTAAAGTTTTTAGGAATAACTATCACTATCTCATATCGCTTCAAAGCTGTAGATACATTATCTACAACCTCTACTCTCCCAATAATTCCATGACCACTTCTATTCTTCAAAATATCTATGAATAGCTTACTCAATTCATCTCTATCTAAATCAATTATTGCTATATCTGTTGGCTTACCAACAACTTCCTTAATAGCTGTTACAACTCCAAATATTGCTGCAAAACCTATTGCTGGTAGTATTAGAGCTGAGATTATGAATGGTATGAATATTCTAGGATCTCTAATAAGATCAAGTACTTCCTTCTTAAGTAGTACCTTAAGAGCCATTCTATTCACCTCTAACTAACTTTATAAAGAGTTTCTCGAGATTCTCAACATTGTATTGTCTTAGAAGTTCGTTAACATATCCTTGAGCTAGTATAACTCCTTCTGAAATGATCGCAACTCTGTTACAGATTTCCTGAACTTCTAACATATTGTGACTAGACATTATGACCGTTGTACCTAGTTCTCTAGCAAATCTTCTTATGGTCTGCCTTATTTCATAGGCTTGAGCAACATCAAGACCCGTTGTGGGCTCATCTAGAATAGCTAAACGCGGTTTTACCATTAATGCTCTTGCAATCTGTATCCTCCGCTTCATACCCTTAGAATAGGTCTTCATCTTATCATCAATTCTATCTCCAAGACCAGCTATCTTGATACCTAGTTCTAGAGCTTCACTACGATCTCTAGGATCTCTATAGTATATCCTTGCTATCATTTCCAGGAATTCACGCCCCGTAATATTCTTGTATGTACCAGCTTCTTCAGGTAGATAGCTTATGAGC
>CAZUDD010000012.1:0-14328 GCA_964619665.1 uncultured Desulfurococcaceae archaeon
GGTATAAGCAGCTACTAGAGCACATCAAGCGATATCATGGATGGTACTTCCAAGAATTCCTGGTCCCAAAGGGCTCAGGCAAGGGAGGTAAGAAGAAACGTCGCGAGTAATAAAGTAGCCATCTCATACTTTTCTCATGGTGTTTCACCACTTTGTATAACTTGAAGTGCAGTATATGCGGAGATAAAGCAGTTACACGTATTCCATATGCAAAGTTATTGTTGTGTAAAAATCACTTCATAGAATTCTTGATAAAGAAAGTAGAGAGAACTATCAAGAGATACGGATTGACATCTCGCAACAGTTTAATTGTTGTCGGAGTTTCTGGTGGAAAAGATAGTATGACTCTTCTTGACGTACTCAAGGAATTGATGTTGAAGAATAGAGAGTTTAGAATCCTTGCTGTTCATATAGATTTAGGAATACCAGGATACTCAAATGAGCTTAGAGAAGTTGTGATTAAATACTGCAATGAAAGCGATATCCCTTTACTGGTACTGGATCTAAAAGAGCTTGTAGGAGCTTCATTACCGGAACTCTCTAAGAGAGCTTCTCGACCTCCATGTTCTGTATGTGGTATTGTTAAGAGATTTCTACTAAATGCTGTAGCTATAGAATGTGGTGCAGATGCCATAGCTACAGGTCATAACGCTGACGATATCTGTATGTATGCTTTAAAATCATTTCTCCTACAAGACTATATATCACTGAGTAAGTTAGTACCTAGGACCAAGCCAGTTAAAGGTGCTGTACCAAGGATTAGACCGCTATATGAGGTCTATGAACGTGAAACGACATTGTATGCCATGTTAAAGAACGTACCCTTCGTTCGTATGCAATGTCCATATACGCCCAAGAAGTCATTAGATAATCAGCTAAAGGAACTCATAAATAATCTTGAAGATCTGTATCCCTCAACAAAAATTGCATTTCTGAGGAATTTAGCTAAGAATATCAACACAATAGAGAATTCAGCACCGTTTATCCCCATATCCACATGTAGTGTTTGCGGTCTTGTAGCTAGTGGAAACATCTGTGCTTTCTGTCGAATTACAAAACGAGTGCTAGGTATAGCTATGGGAGAACAAGTTAGAAATAGAATTAGAGATTACTGTAGGGGTATCTTATCAAGAATTTCTAAGAATTGAGTAGAGATTACCTAATGTATATAGCCCTTAAGAACCTCTAATCCCATCTTTGTCAGTCTATACATAGTTGTACCATTATTTGCTTTAGTATCAGCTACAAGACCCATTTCTACGAGTTGAGATATATGGTGATGTATGGTGGGTAGAGATACACTCAAGCCTTTGAATTCCAACAACTTCTTTATTTCGTAAAGTCTCAACATTTTATGCTCTGCTAGAGTTCTCAGGATCTCTATTTTTGTTTTAGATAAATAAATATCCTCTATCCTCCTACTAAGTATTTTGAGAGTTTTCTTGTCTTGTCTAAGTACTTCATAAAGGACTAATGGGTCTTTTGAGGGACTTCCAGTAGCTATTAATACAATTCGATCTGATTTCTCTAGAAGTCCTTGTTGTACGAGTTCTTTCAATGCAGCATAGCTTAAAGCTCCAATTGGATCAAGGAATATACCTTCTAATCGAGCTAGCTCGAGAGAGCTAGTTCTACACTGAGATTCAGGTACTAACACTAGAAATCCATTACTTTTCTCTAAAGCCATTAGTACAGTTTTTGCAGCTAACGGCTTTTCTATAGCTACATCTGCAAACAGTTCTTCTAGATATCCATGTTCTGAACTATTGGCATCTCTAGTTTGGGAAATGCTAATAACTCTCGTTTTATCAATGCTATAATGTAGTGCTATGCTAGGTCTTGAGGAAAGTTGGACTATGATTATTCGTGGCATATTAAAACCGATGGATTCACATAGCTCTGCAAATCCTTTGTATATGGATGTAGCTAAGACACCATCACCTACAGGCACAATTACTGCATCAACTTCCTTAACTTGTTTAAATAGCTCGAATACTATTGTCCTATATCCATCAATGACTGTAGGCGCTGAAGCTATCGATGGATAGTAGCCATATAGTTCATACAATTTAAAGACTCTATCTACAGCTTTCTCGTAGCTATCCTCCACCTCTATTCTAGCTCCTAGAATAAGCATTCTATACAATTTGGATCTCTCTATAACCTTAGGAATAACAGCTACTGAATCCATGCCTATTCTCGAACAGTAACTTGTAATGGATATAGCAAAGTCACCCACAGCTGCTACAGCTAACCTTCTAAATCCTAATCTTAGAGCATAACATACATCGATAGAAGCCCCTCTATCAATAAATGTTGTATTGGGATTCACAGCTTCGTTCTTTAGATAGACATGCCTTAAACCTAACAGCTCAGAAACTCTCTTTAGTTTTACAATTGGAGTCCATCCTTCACCTAATGTTAGGTTGTAGCAATCACATGGTAGAATGTCTTTGAAACTCCATATAGTTCTGATATCAGTACTGCGGTTCTCTACATCTTTAAGTACCCTCAATATTGTTTGCCTTGTGTACCTGAAGAATAGTGGTGCACTGCATTTCTCACAGAACTTAGTATGCGGTTCAGCTTCGTAACTCGCTCCACATACTGGACAATATAGCTCGGGTCTCAGCCTTGAAACACCTCATCATTAGTTCAGCGTTCACAGCCTACATCATCTTAGATAGTCAAGGTTGAAGGGCTTCAATAAATATCTATGCCTTCGATACCTTATGTTCTGTGAGCCTTTATGAACGATGATAGCTCCTTCTCATCTACAACAAATACATGTTTAGGTATACCCACAGAAACTATATATAGTGGTGTTTCCTCTTCGCGTAGTCCAACAACATCTTTTACCATAGAGTCATAGAATGCTCCAATAGCTACTGCTCCAAGACCAAGTGCTGTGGCTTCAAGATATATGTTTTGAGCTACATGACCAGCTTCAAAATGTACATATCTAATACCTCGATCATGGTAATACCTAGTTGTTATCTCATAGACAGCACTTATAACGAAGCTAAGCTGAGCTTTTTCAACCCATGGTTGATCAAGACAGGCAGTAGCAAGTTGTGATCTAAGGTCTTCGGATTTGACTAATTCAATCGCATGTCTGTAGGGATCATACCTGTAGGAACCAGCGCAAAGAACATCCTTATCTATACAAACACATTCTCTACCGACAACAACGTATATTGTGAGTGGGTATGTAGCACCAGCACTAGGGACACTCTTAAAACCTTTGGATGGATATGTAATGCCATATGACACCCATAATAATTGACTTAGTTGTTCTATCGATATACAACCTTCCTTGAAATCTCTTATACTCCTTCTATAAGCAATAGCCTGTTCAACAGATAAGACATCTTTTCGTATCTTTGGATAAGGCAAATCAATATATTTTTGACAGATCAAGTTCAACACCTATGGGAGTACGAGCGCTGTGCTATGATAAAATAGCATGTTCCGTCTATTTATTCAGCTATAGGGGCTTCATCATGTTCTTCAGAGACCAGAAACCTCATCATATTGAAACCACTTTACTCTACCCTACCCTTATCGAGAAGTTCTAATAGATGCGTTAAGTCTATCGATGCAAATCCTACGACATAGTCGGCAGCTCCATAGAGCATTACAATCTGATTATCTATTTTTAGTGCTGCACATGGAAATACTACGTAAGGTCTATCGCCAAATATTTCATAGGGTTCTCGAGGCTCTATAACATATGTGGGTGTGACAGCTGTTACATAGAGAGGTGAGTCTTTTCCTTCCTTGAGTAGAGCTGCAAAAGCCCTATAAGCCTCAATCTCCTTATCTATACCGTGTATAAACACTAGATATTCTTGGTTGCTTACTGGTATGGGTGGTGTTGCCCATCCCAACTTAATCTCAAAAGGTGCTGGATCTAGCACTATATGTGTATTTGATACAGAGAATTCTTCGACCTTATTACCATCTGAAAGGGCTTCTGATGGAATTTCACTTATAACTAGATAGTGGTTGTCGTCATCTGTATGAGGTCTATGGAATAGAACTGTTTTGCCACTAGGTAGTACATAGACAAAAGCATCCTTATCGCTTATTATGTGTCCTCGTATATGTGATGGGAATACAAATACAGCTCTTTTTATCCATTTACTACCATTTCGTGAATACGCCATTACAGGTAGTGTTCGTTCTTTTCTTATAGCAGGATTGAAATAATTGACAGTTCTCCCACAATAGACTGTTATACGCTTATCTGAGATTCTTGTTGTTCTAGGATCTTCAACTCCCCATATATCGTATTTTGTTGAGGGGGCAATCACAATGTATCCAGAATAATAGTTTGTAGATACTCGTCCACTCAGTACATCGTCTAAAAGTATGTCTATTTTCATAATAGCACTGACATACATGTAGTAGCCAACTATGATTCTAGCATAAACCTCGAGGAAATCTCCATTCTCTGAAAGGAGAGCTGCGGGATTGAATATAGCTATAGGTCTACCTATGGGGTGATTATTTATGTATGTTCTTTCTGGAGCGAGAACACCTAACCTTTTAGCTATATCTTGAGTCTCAAATACTCTTTTACTACTTGCCTCTCTAGTGTTTGGAGCACGTTTAAACATGCAGCCTAGACACCTAGTGCTTAAATGGTGAGTCCAACAATGTGCTGATTTACAATCTACACTTTTAATTTTTATCCCCTATCCTTGTGTTAACTCTATATTCACGTGGATTCTTTGTGCGTTTATACTCAAAACTTTAATAGTTTCACGTTGTCTATGTAAAACCCTACTGATACTGAAATTGCAGAGAGATAGGAAGTTAATGGTATGTGATAGCCATGGGTATAGCTATTGAAGTACACAATCTTGTTAAGAGGTATGTAACTAAAGAGAGAAGAGGACTTATAAAGGGTAAAAAGCGTGTTGTTGAAGCATTGAAAGGTATATCGTTTAGTGTTAAATATGGAGAAATTGTAGGTCTTTTAGGTCCTAATGGTGCTGGTAAGACAACCACTATTAAGATCTTAGCAACGCTATTACTACCAGACGAAGGAGAAGCCCTAGTTGAAGGATATGATGTTGTGAAAGAGGCAAACGAAGTTAGAAAAAGAATTGGTTTAATGTTAACTGTTGAAAAGGGATTCTATGGAAAATTAACGGGTAGAGAGAACCTAGAATACTTTGCAGCTCTCTACAATATACCGAAAAAGATAGCACGTAAAAGAATAGACATACTGATGCACTTGCTAGAACTTGATAAACTTGGAGCCAGTGATAGACTTTTTGAAGAATTCAGTCTTGGCATGAAGGCTCGACTAGCCCTAGCACGCGCACTCCTAAGAGATCCTCCAGTTCTTCTACTTGACGAACCTACACTTGGTCTAGATCCACCATCTGCTAGAAAGATAAGGTCTCTAGTGAGGGAATTGGCTAAGAATGGAAAGGCGATATTATACACAACACACAACATGTTTGAAGCAGAAATTGTATGTGACAGAATACTGCTGATAGATAATGGAGTTATAGTTGCACAAGGAACACCACAAGAACTCAAAGATAGAATACCGAAACTTCGTACAATAGAATTATCATTATTAGCTAGAGATGTGACTCCAGCTCTTGAAGCATTAAAGAGCATTGAATTGATCAATGATGTTAAAGTATTACAAAGTGATGAAATGACAATACTAAAGATCTTGACATCGAAACCAGAAGATATTGTAGATGATGTCATTCAGGTAATTACTAAGCATGGATATGAAATAAAAAGGCTTAGAATTGAAGAACCTACGCTTGAGGATGTATTTGTGTATATAACGTCTAGAACTAGTTGACGATGGTGTTACGGGATGGTTTTTCTTGATGTAATACGTGCTGAGATGAAGTTCGTGTATGCAGATATTTTTCGACGTAGAGCCCTTCTACTAATGATGGTTTTATGGCCTTATCTAATGACACTCTTTATAGTATTCTTAGGTAGTACTTTAGGCTCCATACAGGTATTCATTAACAGGTTTGGTGTGAATCCAGTACCATTTTTTATAATAGGTAGCTTCATACTATTGAGCACACTTGGAGTACTTGATGATATTATGTGGAAACCACTCTATGATGAAATGGTAGGGGTTTTACCATACATACTGTCCTCACCTATTAACAGGATATTGTACTATGTAGCGTTACCGATTCCTCGGCTTCTCATAGTATTTCTAGTTGGTATGACTAGTGTTCTACCGATATTATACCTATTCTATGGTCTGAAGGGTATCCTCTTAACATTCGTAACAATGCTATTAGCGTCCTTTGCTGCACTAGTCTTCACACCCTTTGTGATTGTATGTGCTATGTTAACATACATTATAGGTGGTGAATCATGGAGAGCACTAAATGTTATAAGACCTATGCTATTCATTTTATTGGGAATATTCTATCCAAGATGGCTACTACCTCTAACTCTGTTTATAGTATCCAATATACTACCTGCAGCTCCAGTTGTAGAGCTGATTCAAAGAATATTGCTGAACATCGTTGCAAGTCAAGGTGAGGTATTATCGCTGCTAGGTTTAGCTATAGCCCTAGGCTTTCTATACTTAGCACCAGCTCGAAGACTCGTTAGTTCATGGGAACGTAGAAAAATACGTGAAGGTGTTAGGATATGACTATACACAAGGTATTGATAGTGTTCAAAGCCTATGTAAAAGCAGAGCTTCTGAGGAATAGAGGTTTTCTCTATGCTATACTTTCGTTATCACTTTGGCTAATGCTGTTTTTAGCTCCTATAATGTTGTTTATGCCTCAAAATGTATCTAAAAGTTATGTGGCTTCCTGCATATTCGTAGCTATTGCAGTATTCCTAGCCTATACTATGGCTACATGGGATTGGGCTTGGCAGTTAAGGTGGTTAATAAACAATGGTGTATTCGAATATGTTCTGGCAAGTGGTTCGAGCATATTCATTCTCTATGCAGGTGTTGTTCCGGTTTCACTGATCTGGTACATGTTTACGTTGGTCACCAGCTACTACATTTTATCGTTTACAATTGCAAAACCAGAACTCTATATAAAACATCCATTGGTACTTGTAATCTCCGTACTATGTCTATTCTTAGTGTTGATGGGATACTCAATGCTCTTAGGAGCTGTAGCTATAGCTTCTGGTAGTGCTGGTCCAATACTAGAATTCTTGGGTTGGATAATGCCTATAGCCACTGGCGGTATTACACCCTTAAGTACTCTTCCTAGAGAAATTCAGTTATTTGCACTTTCAACTCCGTTTAGTTATCCGGCTGAGCTACTACGTTTCTCGTTAGGCATATCTAGACCTATAATAGACCCTTCTCTATGTATAGCCATAGCAATACTCTATTCGTCTCTTTTCCTTCTAACGTCTATATCGTTATTTAGACATCAGCTAAAGAAGTTGTTGAAAGAGGGGATCAAGTCTATGGCTATGATATGATGTCATGGTCATTATGAAGAGATTCTCATAGAGATGCAAAACCCTTTAATTCTTGTTTGAGTACCTTTCAGTTATTATCAATGAATACTAAGTCGTTGGGAAGGACTATCGTTGCCGTAGGTTAATATCGACTTAACAAAGTTGGGAGAAAGCTTAAATGTGAATAAAACGTTGGTTATGTGTAGGGGTTCTGGGGTGTAAGTTATGGCCCAAAGGGCTGCTGTAATCGGTGTAGCAACCCTCATAGTAGGTCTAATAGTTGGTATCGCCATTGGATACTTTGTAATAGCACCACCAGCAGCTGTAACAACAGTTACCACGTCAGTACCTGTAACAATCACCGTTTCACCAACTGTAACACCAACTCCAACACCAACCATAACAACACCAGTTCCTAGACCAACAGAACCTTATGTACCAAAAGATAAGATCAGTACCCTCATGGAGGCCATAAAGACATACGTCAAAGAGAAGGGTCTTGAGGGTAAGAGTGTAAGAATTAGAGTCTGGGCATCAGGATCACCTGTTGACACAACAAGAGTTGAGAACGTTGTAGACGCTATCAAGTGGCTCAACAAGATGTTCATCGAGTATGGAATCAATTTCAAACTAGATTTCGAGTATCAGTTCTTCAGAACAGGATACTTCGATAAATTCGAAGTTGCTTGTGCTGCTGGTGAAGCACCAGATATCATCGCAATGAAGGACCTAGCCATGCTAGCCGAAGGTGGTTATGTAGTACCTCTAGATGAATATATTGAGAAGTACAAGTACCTAGTAGAAGACTATGTAGAAACTCTATGGAATAGCGTAAAATACAAGGGTAAGATATGGGCTCTACCACAAGACACTGAAGCTAGACCACTGTACTTCAGAAAGGATGTACTTAGAAAGCTAGGTTGGTCTGAAGCCGATATAGAGGCTCTGCCTGAAAAGATAAAGAAAGGTGAAGTAACACTACTCGATCTAATCAAGGTAGCTAAGGAGGCTATGACTAAAGGTTATGTTGAATGGGGCTTCTATCACAGACCAAACTTCGGTGGTACACCATTCATAATACTATACTACCAGTATGGTGGAACTCTACAGGATCCTGAGACAGGTAAATTAGTACTAAACAAGACTGCTATGGAGAAAGCACTAGGCATACTATACAAGATGGCTGTTGAAGAAGGTGTACTACCAAAGGACATGATAGGTACACCATGGAGAGAAATCCACGTAGGCTTTGTCAATGGTAAAGTACTATTCTGGTTCGGTGGTACATGGCATTGGGCTGAATGGCAAGCAGTACCATACCATGAAAAGCTAGGTGCGGTACCAGAAGACTGGCTATGGGAGAACATCGGATTTGCACTAGTACCTGCACCAGAACCAGGCCTAAAACCATTGACTCTATCAAGTCCATACCTATACTATGTAGTCAACCAAACCAAGTGTGGTAAGACAGAATGGTACCCAGAGCTAGTATTCATAGTAATTGCATTAGCAACCTCAGCATCACTAGATGCTAGACATGCCGTCGACAGTGGTCATTTACCTGTTAGAACAACAACATTAGAACACCCATACTACAAACAGTCAAAGTTCCTACAAGAAGTAAGCTACATGCTGGAATACACATCATATGAGCCAATACATCCAAGATGGGGTGACTATAAGAGTATATGGCTTGAAGCAATAACAAAGGTTGAGAAAGGAGAAATGACGCCAAAAGCCGCTGTAGACTACATGGAGTCAGCATTGAAAGAAAAGTTAGGAGATCAAATAATAATAGTATCGTAAGGATAGAACTAAATATAACATATTTTAAACTTAAACAAAGCAAATTTTTATCTCCCAACACTCTTTATACTTTTTGATAGATATAATTCACTACTCACCGACACTACCTTTACGATCCTCTAGGTGTCTTAATATGCCATTAAAGATAGAGAAAATCCGCAAGATAAGACTTCCCAGAGGAGCACTACCACTGCTGTTCCTAGCACCCATGCTAACCATGGTAGCATTGTTCTGGATATTTCCAGTATGTTTAACTATGTACATGTCCTTCACAGATCTAAGCTATAAAAACATTGTGTACTTTATTAGAGATATATTCACGAAGTATGTTAAGATAACGACTGAGAATTTCGATAAAATCTTTAGATTAAGGGATCCACGACTGAGAGAGGTAATCATAACAACTATCATCTACGTAGGCGGTGTATTGATGATTAATGCCTTCTATTCACTAATTCTATCAATATCGATAGCCTACTTTATTCGTAATGAATTTGTATCTATGTTTCTAAGAATTTCATGGCTTCTGCCTAGGATAACACCTGGTATCATATATGCGTTCATGTGGTTATGGTTTATAGATCCACGTGTTGGAATGCTCAATAAATTGCTTTCACTTGTAATACCAGAATCATGGTTACCTAGCAGTTGGCTCCTAACAAAGCCATATTCACAGCTATTGATGATAGCTATCAACGGCTATGTAGGTGCAAGCTTCGGTATGATAATATATACTGCAGCCATTAAGTCCATACCAACAGATATAATCAACGCAGCACTTGTTGATGGTGCTTCAGAATTCCAGATTGCTAGGAGAATAATTATACCTTTGCTTAAATGGCCAATGCTCTTCGTAATCTCGTGGCAAACTCTCAGTCTATTAGCTTCCTATGAATACATACTGATGGTGTGGGGTCAAGGAGAAAGCGTTGAAACTGCTGTTGGTGCAGCTAGTGCTGCTGGTGTAATGGTATTCTCGCTATACTCCTATGCTGAAGCATTTGCATTTAGAGAATATGGATATGCTGCAGCACTTGCTATGATTGTAGTCGCTATAGGTGTAGCCTTGATACTGCTCTACTTCAAGATATTCGGATTTAGGAGACTTATGGAGCCAAGTCGTATAGAGGTGTAACCATAATGATGAATAGAATAGGCAAATCCATTAGTGAAGGTATAAGTAGGATATCGTCAACAACCTCTAGGATATTCCGCAAAAACAGAGCTAGAAAATATTCAAGAACGAGGTATATCATAAGCAAGTTACTGAAGTACATCATTGTAATAGTAGTTGCTGTCATCCCGATAATACCGATATGGCTTATGTATGGTTGGATGATAGCTCAAAGCTTTAGTGGCAAAGTTATATCCGGTATAATCCCTGTTGACTTAACGTTGAAGAACTGGAGATTTCTATGGTCTCCAATAGTGATGGGCTATAAGGAGTATCCAAACATATGGCCTATAGTCCTAAATTCGCTTTATCTCTCAGTAGGTACAGCGATGTTAGTTGTATTTGTAAGTGGTCTAGGTGGTTATGCCTTATCTAGAATGGAGTTTAAAGGCCGAACTCCATTAATGCAGTTTATCCTAGCACTACATGCATTCCCCAGCATTGTGTTGATAGTAGCACTATACGTAATACTTCATATGCTAAATCTCTATGGTAAAGGTTTCTGGACATTAACTGGAATTCTCGTTATTAAAGCTGCGCTAGAGATACCCATGGCTACATGGATCATTAAGGGATTCTTCGATACGATACCATGGGATATAGAATGGGCAGCACTTGTCGATGGTTGTACTAGATTCACAGCATGGAGAAAAGTAATATTTCCACAGGTACTCCCTGGAGTTGCAGCTGTAGCTATATTCGCATTCCTTGCTGGATGGTCAGAGTTCATAATGGTATTTACATTCATAACACGTGAAGAATGGTATACACTACCAGTATTCATATACTACCTCATTGGAGAATTCAAATTCATTGATTGGGGTATGCTTGCAGCTGTTGGACTCTTTTACGCAATTCCTACGATAATATTCTTTGCTCTCTCACAGAAAGTACTACTTAGAGTGTATGTAGGTGGTATAAAGAGGTGATCCTATGGTAAGGGTTCGACTCGATCACGTAACAAAATACTTTGGTAAAGTTAGAGCAGTTGAGGATGTAACTCTAGACATAGCTCATGGAGAATTCGTGGCATTACTCGGACCCTCTGGATGTGGAAAAACAACAACACTACTAATGATAGCAGGAATATACAAACCTACTAGAGGTAGGATATACTTCGATGAAGAAGATGTAACGGATTTACCTCCAAAGGATAGAAATGTTGGTATGGTATTCCAAAGCTATGCTCTATATCCACACATGTCAGTGTATGAAAACATCGCTTTTCCACTAAGACTAAAGAAGTTACCTAAACATGAAATAGATAAGAAGGTTCGTGAAGTAGCAAAACTACTTAAAATAGATCAGCTCCTAGATCGTAAACCATCACAACTTTCTGGTGGTCAACAACAGAGAGTTGCTCTCGCAAGAGCACTTGTAAAGGAACCTGATGTACTTCTACTTGATGAACCATTAAGTAACCTAGATGCACTACTTAGAGTCTATATGAGAGCTGAGATAAAGAAACTTCAAAAGGAATTGAGGATAACAACAGTGTATGTAACTCATGATCAAGTAGAAGCTCTTTCAATGGCAGATAGAGTTGTAGTCCTTAATGAAGGTCGCGTACAACAGATAGGAACACCTGACGAAATATACCATAAGCCTGCAAACACCTTTGTTGCTAGTTTCATAGGCACACCACCAATGAACTTAATACCATGTGAATTCACCGAAGACAAACAGTATAAATTGGTATGTTCAGGTTTTACCTATGAACTACCTGAAGACATCGGTAACACTATCAAGAGTGGATTAACTACATCCGAAGTATACCTAGGCGTTAGACCTGAAGATATCAAGATATCTCAACCAGGAGAACCCTATCACGCAGAAGCTACAGTACTCGTAGTTGAGCCTCTAGGACGTGATGTAATAATTACGGCAACCGTTGGTGAAAACACTATAAAGATTATAGCAGATCCATTAACAGCACAAAGAATCGGTAACGAAATTAAGATTCGATTCCTTGAAAACAAGGTCCATGTATTCGATAGGAAAACAGGTAAAGCTTTAATCTAAACAATGTAGTCAGCACCAGAAACCATCATCACAATACATCATCAGATCACGGTTTTTTCATCATAGAGTGTGAATACTAATGATATCATCTCGCAGGAAAGCACATATCAGTGAAAAGATAGCTGCTAAAGTTTTAGAGCTTCTCGGATATAGAGTCATTGAATTTCACAAACCTGTATTCCTAGGAGACAAACAGATAAGCGAAATAGACATAGTTGCTGAGGATAGCAATGGTAATACATATGCAGTTGAGGTAAAAGCAGGTAAACTTGATGTCAATGGTGTAAGACAAGCATATATCAATGCAAAGATTAGTGGACTTAAACCAATAGTGGTATGCAAAGGTTTTGCTGACGATGCCTCAAAACTACTCGCAGAACAACTAGGTGTAAAAGTCATTGAATTGAGTGATTTATTCATAGTAGAACCAGAAGAACTCACAATTGTTGTTAGAACAGCATTAGAATCTACAATTAGGGATTTTCTGAGATCTATCTACATACTGCATAATGATTTAACTTCTAATGAGAAAGAATTCATAAAGATCTTGACGAACGCTGAATCCCTTGACGAAGTACGTAAAAAACTAAACATCTCAGAGAAAGAATTGATGACAAGGATAACTATGCTTAAAAAGAAAGGAGTTGTTCCGATGTTTATTCAGGATTTCAGATCTTTAGCTGTATATCTAAGGATTTTGCTCAAATTCTACGACTATGTTTTTGAATTCGAAGGGTCTTAACAATATATTATCGCAATTCACTCTATGTTTAGATTCTTCAAGTACATCAGTTTCAATACAGGTAAGCTTCGAATATTGTGATGATATAGTACATCTGCTTCTCATTCCATATCCTTCAAAAACCCTTAGAACTAGACATCGATCTCTATCTTCACACACTTTTACACCTTCTACAACAGCTTCTCTATCCATTTTAATGATAGAAATTTCATTTAGAGTACCCTTACCATCTATGGTTATCACTAAAGGTGTTTCATCAACTTCTCTAACAAGATGTTGCACTCTATTCTTTCTCCAATCATCCCTATGAACATAAATTCCTATTGTATTCTTAACAAACCCAATATCTAGAGGTGCTGGACTGACTGGGCTTTTCAGCAGCGTTATGCTAAATTTGTTAAAGAATGGATCAATACCATGAGGACCTAGCAGAATGATTGTAACTCCAAAATCTGGTTCAGATATATCTATCCAGCGATGAGTCCATACTTCAAATTTAGCTTGATCCCAAGAAGTGTTCCTATGTACAGTACGTGGAAAAGCACCAAGACTTGTTTCGTACCAAGCTTCATGTGTATTAATATCAAAATCAAAGACCATCTTTACAAGAGTGTATCTCTCATGCCAATCGAATTCATTCGTAATCCATACAATCCTCGAAGATTTATCTAAACAAATCCTTTGAGTAATCCTGGAGTTCCTAAATTTCCTTCTTATAACTAAACACGATCTTAATGGTCCTTTAAAGTCTATATCTATGTATTCTATAGATGGTTTTTCAAGTTCTAGATCTTTGTAATCTTCATCTATATTCCAAGCATCCCAATGTCTTGGAATATCTTCATAGACTTTGATTTCAGCTTTTGAATTCAAAAGTTCTCTTTGTAATTCTTTATCATATATAGAGGTTATTCCACCATCCTCTCTGTCAATCACGATCCTCAAATATTCATTTTCTAAAACACATTTGTCGACTGCACAATATGCTTCAATACTGCTAGGAATGTTTAGCTCTTTATTTGATAATTCGTAAATCCTAAAACCAAGTGATGGTAACTCGAGTTCAGCTAAGGCTATACACTCAATTTCATCGCATGAGAGGATTTGAAGTGGATATAGTTTATCTCCGTATTTAAGGCTTTTA
>CAZUDD010000013.1:0-13941 GCA_964619665.1 uncultured Desulfurococcaceae archaeon
AACTAATATAGATACCAACACTAAGTTGAAATCCATACCTACATTCCTTATCTTTTGAAGAATACCTCTAAGTATCAATACATGAATTATAGCAGCACAGTGTTCCATAGCCTTAACAATCGATGGTATTACAAGGGATTTTACCGATATTAAGAAATATCTAGGATTTTTAATATCAATTCCTCTAGCAAGCTGTGCTTCACGAATATGCCTAAATTCATTCCTTAGTGTAGGTAGATAGGCCAAGGTTGTAGCTGTGCTTAAGACAATGTTTATGGGTAGTCCTAGTCTTCTTAATGAAGTCGCTATGCTAACAATTCCTCTACTCCTCAAAAACACTGTATAGCTCATAACTATGATCAACACTCTTAGAGATACTATCAATGCTTGATAAAGAAAATCATGTATTGAACTATGCATCAACATTGTGCTTTCAATAACCCATACAATCAAGATAATTAAAGAGATATCCCTAAGCAAATCCCTATCAATACGTTTACAGCTTATCAATACCAGAGTAACTAAAGCTGATAGTAGTAGTGATAGTTTTGTTGAGAAAAGAGCTATCAACGGTATTACCAGCACCATGACTATGGAATACAGTCTTTGATTCATTTAGAACACAACACCTCAATACTCTTTACTATAAATTCATCTAGACTAGAGTATGCAGATTTCAATTCTAAACTGTTCAGATTAAACAGACTTAGTCTTGTGTTTAAAGCTTTTATCAGTTCAGTCCATTGAGATAGAGCAGCTATCTCTTTATTCTCGATAAATCCAAGTAATTCTTTTTCAGAGTATCTATATAGAGATTTCCTACTTAGTACGTAGATATCCATCGGTAGCTGTAATTCAAAGAGAAGATCCATATCATGTGTAGCTATAACAATGAGTACACGATCTCTATATAGTTCTCTCAATACGTTTTTGAAAATCTCAAAGTATTTACCATCTAAACCAGCTGTAGGTTCATCAAGTAGTAGTATTTTGGGTTTCGACATCAATGCTATTGCAATACTCAACAATCTTTTCTCGCCATAGCTAAGAGTATGTGGATGTCTTTTTCTAAGGTTATCTAAGTTAAAGATGTTTAAGAGATAATCAACTCTATCACGACATTCATCTTCAGATATACCTAGGACTCTACACGTAATACTCAATTCATCTTCTACAGTATCTAGAAATAGTTGTAGTTGTGGTTCTTGAAATGCTATACCTATAGATCTAGCTACACATTGTCTATTCATCCTATGGGGTTTGAACCCTAGGACTTCAATATAGCCTTTTGTAGGTTTTAATAGTCCTGCTATTAATTTTAAAAGCGTTGTTTTTCCAACACCATTAGGTCCTAGAATGAACACTACTCTATTTGGAGAATCTATGTATAGATTAAAGTCTTTGAATATCCAATCACTATCTCTATACCTAAACCATAGATTCTTGATTTTTATCAAGTACTGCACCTCAGAGTTAGCTCCTCCATTAATTCATTGATTGTTAATGGTATAGATCTAAACCTAAGTATGTTGTTAAGTCTTGTGAATAGTTTTAGAATTGGTGGTACTCTCATACCGGAATTAATGATAGTTTCAAGTGCTTGATGTGATCTTGGAGTACCAAAATAGCGAAGTTCACCATTAACTAGTATGGCTATCTTATTCGCTATGGGTAAGAGATAATCAATTCTATGCTCTGAAACAATAATTGTCATGCCTTTTAGTACTAGATCATACAATATCCCAGTTACTACTTGTATAGAATTCATATCGAGATAGGATAGAGGTTCATCTAAGAGTAGAATCTTTGTATTCTTAGTTAATGCTAATGCTAATGCTAATCTCTGTTTTAATCCTGCAGATAGTTTTTTCGGATCTTTGTCGAGATACTCTCTTAACCCTAAATATTCAACTATTTCATTGAGATACTCCATATCTTCTGTATGTAGTCTAAGCTCATCTAATACTTTTTCAGTCAGAAAATGAAGATTTAGTTCTGAATGTAGTAAGAATACTCGATCTACAAGAGTTTCAATTCCATCCCTTAACGGATTTATACCTAGAATCTCTATATCCCCTTCAATTCTACAGTTGATTATATGAGGAATAAATCCAGACAATGCGTAAAGTAACGTAGTTTTTCCACTACCTCTAGGTCCTGCTATAACGACTAGTTCACCACATGGTATATCCATACTTATGTTCTTAAGGACGTAGTGTTCATCATATGCAACACTGAGATTCCTTACTCTAATACATATATTGACCATATACTGCACCCAGTATCGATTTCAGGATATGATGTTGAACGTTAGTGCTACAGCTATATATCTGTATGAGTTTATTCTTGTTTAATGTGTGTTATCAAGTTTTATTAGTGCAGACAATCAGTTGAGAGATAGACGGTGTAGTCAAATGTTATCACTTGGAAGGATAGATTCGAGATTTATACTGGTAGTCATAGCTGCTTTCGTTATAGGTCTTACTAGTGGAGCTCTAGTGAATGCATTGATATTTCCACCAGTTACAGAAACAACTGTGATTACAAATACAACAACAATTACACATACAGAAACAACATCATTGTTATCTACCATAACAGAGAAGCATACCACTACAACAACATATAGGACTACACATACATTTGTAACAACTAAATCGACTATTATAAGGACTACAGAGACTAGCACAACAACATATACGATTAGGTATACACGTACGATAACTTCTACTAAGGTAAAGACTATCGTAATTTCTACAACTACAACTGTGACTATAGCTCCATGGACTATATACAATGGTAAGTATTTAGCACTCAATAACTCGTTGATAGTGCTAAACCCCAATGGGATGATATATCAAGTCCTATGGTTAAGTAATGAGACATTGATAGAGGCTAGTGTTGATGCTACTGGAGGTGATGTAGAGATAATGCTATTCAAAGCAAGTGATTTCGTAAAATGGATTAAAGGTCAAGATGCACAACCTCTAGCTTCTGGACGTTCAATAAGATACAATGTTCCTGAACCTGACTTCTATGTACTAGTCATAATCAATAGGGGTTCAGAACCTGCAGTTATTTATCAAGTAAACGTTACAGTAGGTAGCTCTAGCTAAGTCAAATTAACAGACAATTTCTGCAACGAATATATTTCACACTATTCCTACTGGTTATGGGTTTAACACTGTGAACCAGTATACAGAGGTTAAAATGAAGAATCTAAGGTTTATTGTCAAAGTGGATAAAAGAAATAGAATTATAATACCATCAGAATTAACACGTATTCTAGGAATTAGACCAGGAGATTCTGTGGTTCTCATACTGGAATCTGATGGTGCTGTTAAGCTACAACCACTTAAAATGAATAGAGAAATCGATACAACTATAATAGAACTTGAGCTTGACGATATCCTATCAGAAAAACCATATGAGTATGAACCTATCATCGATGGTGAAGAACTATATGAAGAATCTGAGGATGAGTTTACCACTATACCTTAAACGAATAGCGTCAGAATATGAGAAGGCAGTTATTGATTCATCGATACTCCTAGCTTTAGCTTCTAAAGTCACTCCATATAGAGAGATATCTCAACAGATAATAGACTACATGAAGATGTTGATAATTCCATCAACAGAAGTACTGAGGTTTACCTATATTGCACTTCTAAAGAAAGCACCCATCAATGCAATTACAAGATTTCTATACCAGGTATTGAAGAGTCCAAAAATTGTTGTTTTAGAGACTGTACCGGAACTTTACGATATAGCTCTAAAGATACTCGATGAAGATAAAGAGAATCCTAGATACTTATCGATGTATCTATGTATAGCCATAGCCTATAGATTTAAAGCTGTATTAGCATCGTTTAGAAAGAGTATGTATAGGTTAGCCTCTAAACATGGTATTGAGGTAATACCATACTCAATAACAGAACGTAGTCGATATGATGAGGGAGGTGATCTCGGACTCGAAGAGTATGAGGATGAAGATAGATCAACCAGCTGATCAGACCATGGAATATTCATCACGATTCAGATCCTGCCGGAATCATCATAACTTAAATTCTCAAAAGTATTCTCCTCTACTATGCGTAGTCTCAACGAGTATTTAAAGATTGTATCTAGAGAGTATAGAATTGAAAGGATATTGAGTAGTGGAAGAAATTTATCTATCCTAGTACAAGATGGTGATAACAGATACGTTATAAAAATTCTAAACAGTAATATTGAGTATGTCTATGAGCTATGTACAAAAATACGTAGTATACTCAAGACTAGTACTCAATGCAGAATACTTGATTTTAATAATTTTAAAGCTTTGATAAGACCATACTATCCCTATACTCTTCGCGATATATACAATGGTAACTCTATATCAAATCGAGAGATAGTCAAACAATACCTTAGAAAGATACTTGAATTACTCTATAAACTCACAAGTTATGGTCTTGTATATACGGATCTAAAACCTGAAAATATTGGCATAGATGATGATGGGAATATCCATATAGTAGATTTTGAGGGTTTAACTCATGTATATTCAAAACCACAATCATTTACTTACGAATACATAGTACCTGAATACATATACTTAAACACTGTCTTTAGAGAGAGTAACACATACCACTATGCACTTCTACTATATGAAGGATTTACAGGTTCTAAATGTAATCCACTAATTCATGGTTACTGTCGTGAGAGGAATCTAAGTAGAGAAGTGCTGCTGTTACTCCATAGAATGTTCATATTTAGTCCATTATATAGACCTTCTTTAACTAGCATATACAGGGATTTAATGGATATACTTGTAGAGTAGTCTATTCTATTCAATGTCTTTGACTATATATAATCTATTTGTTCTTCCCTCTTTAACAATTCTAATAAATCCTAGTTTCTCAAGTTTCTTTATATGTCTCCATAGCGTTGTCTTAGGAATACCCAATTCTCTCACGAGTTCACTTTGTAGAGCTGAACCTCCTTTCATTTTTAATCTTCTAATGATTTCTCTATCGGTTTGATCGAGATATATCTGTTCTTCTAAGGTAGTTTTGAGCTTAAATCCAATTAATGGTAATAACTTCTTTTCTTTTACTATCTTTACCAATACGAAGAATATTAGTATTGTAGCACAGTAAACACCTATAAATTGAGATAGTAATGAGCTTTGACTTCTATTTACAGAAGTTGGATTAACCAGTGCTGTGGTAGTGTTTGTGATCTCAACTTTTCTTAGTGCTATAACTATATCTGTTCTATTGCATATCTCTACAATAAGATTTCCATTGACTATTTTTGTTTCATATATTTTCTCAATACCTGAAAAAAGTATTGCATTTGGTGGTAGTATTAGGTTTACACATCTATTCGTATTTATTGTGAACTCTATGAAGTATTCACTAGATATATTGACATCAGCTATATATGTGATAAAGACTCTAGCAGCTTTAGCCGAGTATACGTAGAGTACGAGATCTCCATATAGTGCTGACACCTGTTCATGATCTATATAGATAGTTAGTGTATATGGTATTGGTTGAACAGGTAGTTCAATTCTATTTAAACCTGGTTCAATAGCTGTAGTTATAGTTACATTGACAATACCTTCAGGTGTTATGGTTATATTAGTTATTGACTCCTCATAATCAAGTATACCGTATATCTCTACATCGACTATATAACCTGTAGATGCAGTGATTTGGATCACTATCAATAGGAGTGCTAATGTTATCCTTGGTATATAGCTACAGTTCATTACAGTGTAGACACCTTGAAGTTTAGGATTTTAGTATTCCTCGTTTCCTAAGTTCATTTTCAAGAATCTCAACTACTTTTTCTGCTGGTTCTATAGATGCATCGATTTCTATCAATTTTCCTTTCTCTCTATAGAACTCTATTATTGGTCTAAAAGTCTCGTAGTAGACTTCATATCTTCTTCTAACAACTTCTGGTTCATCATCTTTTCTTCTAATTAACTTAGCTCCACAGTTATCACAGATACCAGGTTTTTTAGGAGGTCTATTCTTTACATGGTATATAGCTCCACAGTTTGGACAGATTAATCTACCTGAAACTCGAGCTATTATTACTTCGACAGGAGCAACAAAGTGTATTGCTGCATCTATATTTGTCATTGTTTCTAGTGCTTCTGCTTGTCTTAGAGTTCTAGGAAATCCATCTAGTATGAATCCCTTTTCACAATCTGGCTGTTTAATTCTATTACGTACAACCTCGATAACTATCTCATCTGGTACTAAAAGACCTTTCTCAACATACTCCTTAACCTTTTTACCTAGTTCACTACCTTTAGCAATTTCTTCACGAAATATATCACCTGTAGAAATATGAGGGATACCGTATTTTGATGTGAATATCTTAGCGTATGTTCCTTTACCTACGCCTGGTGGTCCTATGAATACAAGTCTCATTGTTACCCCGTGAAATACCCAGAAACTGATGTCTCTATTAAAGCTTCTATACAGTGAATAACCTATTAACTTTGTGAGAAGTATGAGGGGTTTGTCTTTTGGTGAAGTACATGTATAGAGTGTATCGTGAAGAACTCATCAATGATTTTAGATATATAGAATACGAAGATTTTCAGCTTGAAAGACCTAGCTATATGTTAATAGGTTTACCAGATGCAGGTTTAGTGAGTGTTATCAGTGCTTACCACATTATCCGAAAACTCGATTTAATGGAAGTTGGTGGAGTAGATTCTCATCATCTACCACCTATAGCAGTGATACACAAAGGTATTGTTAGACCACCAATAAGAATCTTTGCAAAGAAGAACCTTCTACTACTCTACTCAGAACTCCTTCCTCCAACACCTCTAATACCATCGCTAATCAACTCCATACTTGATTACTCAGTTAGAAAAGGAGTTGACTATGTGCTCTGCATGACAGGTTTACCTATACCTAATAGAATTGAAGTTGAGAAATTAAGATCATTCTATATACCATCAAATCAAAGAGTTGCAGAATTTGTTAAAAATGCTGGTATAGAACTTGAACTTTTTGAGAATGGATACATAGTTGGTCCATATGCTCTACTGATTAAAGAGGCTATTCGTAGAAGAATGAATGCTCTTGTAATACTAACAGAATCATTTATGGAATTTCCTGATCCAGAAGCATCTGCTAAAAACATAGAGATTTTCTCTGCATTAACAGGACTTAAAGTAGATGTTAAGGAGCTTATCGAGGAAGCTGAGGTTATAAGGATTAAAGCGAGAGAACATATGAAGAGGATAATGCCTAATCTAGCTCAAATGAGAAAAGAGTATGAGTATGCACCACCTCTCTACACATAGGCTTAGGAGGTTGAGACTATGGATATTTATGAAGAGATAGAGAAGTTTATGAAGAAAGTTGAGAGATTAGCTAGAGAGACCAAGGACTATATAGAATCTATGCTTAGAAAAGAAATGGAGAGACTATATCAGGAGATATCGAGTTTTGAAAGAATGCTAAAACCTCTTTGGGATAGTAGTGGTTCTCTAGAACCTCTATACACTGTGAAAGATCTTGGAGATAAAATTGTTGTTTACGTTGATCTACCTATGGCTCAGGAAGGTACTATCGATGTCAAGTTCTCTGAAAATAAAATCTATGTCTATGCAAAACTACGTAAAGATGTTAAATTCCATGAATGGTATGGTAGATTAAAAGAAACCAAATTCACGGAATATAAACTAGTGATAACTCTACCTATAAAGATAGATCCAGATAAAGTCAATGTAACATATAAGAAAGGTGTTCTTCAGATAACGATAAGAAAATACTGATTTTCTAATCTACCTACTGTATCTCTCAATGAATCTTTTAATTAGTGCTAGAGATACGTAGGCTGTAAACAATATCAAGCCGATTAAACCTGAAGGTGATATAGAGAAGTATAGTGCTAATAGAAGGCCTACGAGTGATGCAATCATTGCTATAGCAATACTCATTATAACTGCATTGTATGCAGTATCAGATATGAGCACTGCTATAGATGCAGGCATAAGTATAAGTACATGCTCAATTATGAAACCAACAATTCTTAGAAAACCTATAGTTGAGATTGTTAGTACTAGATAGAACCCCATATCATAGAGTGTAACCTTTAAACCAGAAACTCTAACGCTATCTCTATCTATACCTAAACAAATTTGTTCTCTTAAGGTAAGTAGAGCTAAACTTATTGCTATAACGGATAATATTGTGAGTAGTGTAATGTCATACCATGAAACAAGCATTGGATCACCTAGTATATATGCTAAGACATCTACTTCAAGACTATACCGTGTCAATATATACTGCATTAGTACTACGCTTAGTGAAGCTGTTAAAGCTACAAAGATACTAGTAGCTATTGTCTCATCAACTCCAAGCCTCATTATCGAATCAAAAATAAGCAACAGAATGAATCCTAGAGCTATAGCCATCAATACTCCATATATTCTAAAGTCGATTCCTAGCATAAAAACTATAGGAATTGCCATCAGTGATACCAGTAACGCTGAATGGACAGAAGCTGCAGCTAGGAATTGCATTCTTCTAGCTGTTATTATTGTACTTGTAATACCATACACAATAGATGTGAGTACCAAGACTATTATCCATCGGGGCTCTATCAAGTTCATAAGAATTCCTGAAACTATGAGTATTACCGATATTATCGCTATGCCTATAAAGTCAAGACTTAACCTCATTATCTATACCTCAACCTCAAGAGTCTATAGATATTTAAGGAAATCAGTATACAACCAATAGCTATGAATACCATAGAGTAGATAAGCCTATTCATCTCTATATATGTTGAGGCATATAGGTATGGAGTAGCACTATAGTTCTCAAATGAATTTTGTTCATGCAGTTGTTTAGTTATGAAGTCAAGTTTTGATACTATGGACTCATTTCTAAATGGTGAAGGTATTTTTAGAATTTTGAGATTGTATTTCATAGCAATCTCTAAAAGAGCTTCTGAAGGTTTTGACTTTATTGGTATTGTTATAACCACTAAATCTATGTCTTTACTCTTAACAAGACTCTCTATTCTAGATATTGGAACAACAACACCGTGTTCTGGTACAATGAATTCAACGATTTTGATTCCAAGCCATTCAACTGCATACTGAGTAAAGGGGTAATCCGCTATAGCTTTAAGCTTTAAAGTATTTGAAAATCTCTCAATATAGTTATTCACTCTTTGTACTACCAACATAACTTTATCTAGATAGACTTTACTACATTCAGGTCTTAATCTTGAGAATACTATCGATAGATATGTTATGAAAGCAATGTAGTTTTTAGGATCATAAATCAGCATATGTAGATTTGGATTCAATGTATGTGGATTCTTTTTAATGTCTATCCCTGGTATGCGAGGGATCTCAATTAGTTTAGCATTTATAGTTCCTTCTCTAACTAGATCCCTAATCTTCATCTCAAATTGTGTATGAGCTGTTGAAATCACTATATCGGCTTTTTTAAGAAGTTCAACATCGTAGGGTCTTAGTGTGTATTCATGTGGATCTATACCACTTGGAATTAAGCTTAGCACTATATCATCACTACACACTATCTGCTTTACATCATTTACTAGATTTGGGAAAGTCGTTATTATGACGAGACCTCTACTAACTTCATAGCTGTATAGAGATAGAGCTATTGAGCTATTCAGTGTCACTATAGCTAAGAGTATTAGCGATATACACATCTTTACCATAGATCCTAACCTTAGAGATAAGGATCTCTTAGCCTAATCAAGATGTGTATGGGGGTTAATGTATATGACTAGTATGAAAAGTACAGAGCCATCGATAAAAGTTGATAATGTAACTGTTGCGTATGGTAACCAGATAGTGTTGAAGGACTATAACCTAGTATTCAAAGGTTCGATGCTTGTCCAGATTATGGGTCCTAATGGTGCTGGAAAAACAACATTGTTAAGAACAATACTAGGTCTTATAAAGCCTATTAAAGGTAAGGTGTATGTTAATCAACAGGATGTAACAGGTAATCCATCAATAGCTGGAAAATTTATTGGATATGTACCTCAGCATATTCAAGAACAGAAAATGTCTTTTCCTATCTCTGTATGGGAATTTATCGAAAACTCACTAATGCTCTACTCCACTAGATTTCCCAGAACTATTAGTAGAGATGATATTAAGAATAGAGTCAAGGAAGTTCTTGAGCTTGTTGATATCCCTCAATCCCTATGGAATAAAAGTTTCTGGAAACTTTCTGGTGGTTATAAACAACGTGTTTTAATTGCAAGAGCATTGATTAGAGATCCACCAATACTATTAATGGATGAACCTTTATCAGCTGTAGATCCTGTTGGTCGTGAGAAACTCTGCCATTTAATAGCTAAGCTATCTCGTAAAAAACTCATTATCGTTACATGCCATGATCCAACACTTCTACTACCCTATACTCAACAAGTTGTTGTTATGAAGGGTGAATACTATGTCGTTGGCACTCCCAAAGATGTTTTAAGATTAGAGATTCTATCGAAAGTCTATGGTGGTTCGGCTCTCTACGTAGAAAAGCATATTCATGTAGCTGATAGCTGTAGATAGCTACTTCAGCCTCTTCAAAGCCTCTATAACCTTAACTATCTTCTGAACGACATCAATAGCATCAACACCAAAAACTCTTATCATAGGTTCTTTACCCCATGCACCTTCATCATACACTATATCTGGTACTCTATCTCCTGATTTCTCAACAGCTTTCCTCATTATCCAAGGTATAGATGCACCCTCAATTCTCTTAATATCTTCAGGTTCTTCACCTCTATCTACGAATACTACATTGAATCCAAGCTTCTTAGCCATCTCTATGAAAGCTCTATCAAATTTCAAGTTCATTGCAGCTCTTATAGATGGGTAATACTTTGAGATTTCTAGTACTGCTCTAGCAAGATGTTTAGATGCACCAAACTCTATAGGACCTACAGGTTTTACATCATTACCATACCTCACAATACGACCTTTGATACCAGCTACATCGTATATCGTCCTAGCATATCTTGGATCAAGACACATAACTAGATTAGACTGAACTTCAGGTATATACTCACTAACGCTTTCTCCATGAAGTTTCAGTATTTCTAGCGCTTTCCTCAAATTTTCTAGAACTCTATATCTCTCAGCATCGATTTCGAGATTAGCTATGGGATTAGATATACAATAGCCTTTACATCTAGTTATACCATAGACAATAGCTTTTTCAATGAATTTCTTAGCATTTCTAATAGATTCAAGAACATTGAATCCTTTAGCAAGATAAGCAGCTATAGCAGCTGAAAATACACATCCTATTCCATGTAGACAACCAGTTAATCTCTTAGATCTCAATTCATAGAATCTTTTCCCATCGTATACTATGTCTATAGCCTCATCACCTTCAATATGACCACCCTTAACGATAGCACATTTTGTACCTAGATCTTCAACTATCTTTTTTGCAGCTTTCTTAGCTTCCTCTATTGTTGTAATTCTGATATTTGTTAGGATTTCAGCTTCAAATCTATTTGGTGTTACTACAGTTGTTATGGGTATAAGTCTATTCTTTAAATCGTCTAGAGCATCTTCGTTGAGTAGTGTACCTCCCGTTTTGGACTTCATGACAGGGTCTAGAACTATAGGTACATCATATCTCTTCAATTTCTCTGCAAGTAGATCAACTATCTTCTTAGAGCTAAGCATACCAATTTTTATAGAATCAAACCCTGTATCACTTAACAATAGTGTTAACTGTTTATCTATGATTTCTGGATCTATATCCATCTTATCTATGAATTCATAGGTATTCTGAATTGTTATGCTAGTGATAATTGCTAAACCATAAACACCAAGAGCTGAAAACGTCTTTATATCAGCAAGAACTCCTGCACCACCATCAGGATCAAAACCAGCGATAGTCAATGCTACAGGATATACCCTATAACCTGTATTCACAGTGTTATCACCGAAATCTATTCCAGAATATCACTAGTTTAGTTTATATCTATGCAATAATCGTAGTCTAGTTATTGGGGATCTACATGCAGTATAGGTATGATGTTGTAGTTGTTGGTGCTGGTGTTAGTGGTCTATTTACAGCTTATAATCTTGCTAAAAAAGGATTGAAGGTGGCTGTTATAGAGATGAAGAGTTATGATGAGATAGGTGAAAAAGTATGTGGTGATGCAATAGGAGCTCATCATTTTGATGAAGTAGGTCTCGAAAAACCTATGATTGGAATTGATGCTGTAGCTAAGTTTAGAGGTGTAAAGGTTGTATCTCCAGATGAGAAACACGTTATAGTAGTTGAAGGTGAAGGATATGCTCTGGATAGAAAGGCTTTCGGTAGAAGATTACTTAGATTAGCTGAAAATGCTGGTGTTGATATCTATCCTCAACATAGGTTTTCTCGAAGTATCACTGAAGGTTCATGGGTTAAAGGCATTGTGGCTAAGAAAGGTAGTGAAGAAGTTGAGTTTAGATCAAAAGTTGTTGTTGATGCTAGTGGTGTTGTAAGTGTTGTTAGAAGATCACTACCTAGTGAATGGTGGGTATCTGAACCACTACCAAAAGAAGATTTTTGTGCTACATATCGTGAGATTTGGGAAGCAGATATAGATATAGATAGAGAGTACGCTTGGATATACCTAAATCAGGAATTAGCACCAGGAGGTTATTGGTGGCTTTTTCCTAAAGGTGAATCAGGTATATACAATGTTGGTCTAGGAGTACAGATAAGAGAAGGAGCGCCTAACCCAAGATTAAACTTTATCAAATTCATTAGGTCTAGATTTCGCGATAAAATACGTCGTATTGTTCATAGTGGTGGTGGTATAGTTCCTACTCGAAGACCTATACCATGCATGGTTTGGAATGGATTTATAGTTGTTGGTGATGCAGCTACAACAGCAAATCCACTTCATGGTGGTGGTATTGGGCCAGCACTAGTAAGTGCAAAACTAGCTGCAGAAACCATTACCAATGCTTTACTGAGTGGTGGACCATCAATTGATAGATTGTGGGAATACCATAAGAAGTATATAGAAGCTTATGGAGCTAAACAAGCTAGTCTAGACATACTCAGGATGTATCTACAGCGTATTAGTAATGAAGGCTTAAACTTTATATTTCGATCAAATATCGTTAAAGGTGTTGATGTATACGAAATGGGTATGTATGGAGAGATAAAACTAGATATAATTACCAAGCTTAGTATACTCGTTAAATCATTGAGACAGCCAAAACTTCTAGAAAAACTATATCGAGTTAAACAGTTTATGGATAATATCAAGAGGCTATACAGAGAATATCCAGATAAACCAGAAGGATATCCGATTTGGAGGCAAAAAGAGAAGGAGTTGATAGAGTCTTACAAAGCCTGGTTGAGTACTATATAGTTTCTCTTCTACGCGCCTCTATATAGGGAACAAAATCGAATATTATACCTATAAGTGTAAAGGCTGCTACAATGAATAGTAATGGTGCTATATTTATCTCAGCTTCTATTCTTGTTTTATCAACAACAAACTCTGCATGAAGTTTTCCAAAGTTTAGTATGTATATGAAAGCTACTACAGCTATGATCTTTGTCATAGCTGAAAAAGGTATCGATACTGGATGTGGTTTTAAGATATACGCTATTGTGCTCATAGCCAACATAAAAGCAAGGAACATCATGAGCTTGTTTACGTCCATTTCTGGTGGCATATGAAGTGATGAATAGATTATTGTTGGGAATATGTACACAAGTATCAAGTAGTATATCAATCCAGTTATTATTCCTTCTAGTATAGATAGAACTATCTTTCTAAATCGAGGCTCCATACTCTTTACCTCATTATCTCAAGTGTAAGTCTTATCGGATATACACCTCCTAAAACCATGCTAACACTGATATGTGAAAAGTACTTCTCTATTATTTTATTGATATCAGATAC
>CAZUDD010000014.1:0-13727 GCA_964619665.1 uncultured Desulfurococcaceae archaeon
ATATAGAAGGAGTATCCACCAACGAAATTGCTTAGGAATGATATGTAGTCTTTACTAACAGTATCGGCTATTATCAGAAGGGTATTGTCATGTGAAAGCTTCCTAGCTTGTCTCAATATATCTATGTCTGTATTCTCGTCGTAGTACCCTATAACGGTTGTCCATACAAAGAGTATTACATCAAAAGGTGCTTCATCACCAACACATTTCTCGAGGTTTCGTGCATCACATTCAATAAACTGAACTCTATCTGCTACTCCTCTATTCTTAGCTTTTGAGTAAGCTGTTCTTATATAGCTAGGTGATATGTCTATACCTACTACGTAATGACCTAGACTTGCAAGAGGAATTGCTATTCTTCCTGTACCACAACCAACATCTAAGATCTTAGCATTCATAAACCCTTTCTCTCTTATATATGCATCAATAGCTTTTGCAAGTTTTTGACCTCGTTCTATCATTTCGCGGGATTCCATTACGATCTCAAAGAGCCATGCCTTTTCAACAAAGTATTTGTGAGTCCAGTCACTCACATTGCATCACGCTATCCCAGTTCACTTAGAGTATTTAGGTCTGATAGATGTTGTGGATAATGGATAGGGATGATGATGGTACGGGCGAAGGATTAATGACTATTGCGTAGGGCTCCTTCTGACCGTATCTATACAGAAGGATATTTCTAGCCTTTGTCTGCTATCACACTTCTACAAAACACAATCTTTTTGAATGTGTTCACGAAGTCCTCTATAGAGAGAAGAATGTTGAAGGTGAGTATCATCTTGAAGAATAGCTTAAGATCTGTTAACGACATTAGCACCAATGCTACTACGCTTAGAAGTTGAGGAGCTAATGCTACAACTATGTACTTTTTTGCTGATACTCGAAGTCTAAAACCTATTGAAGTTAGTGATAGCACTAATTGATGTTTTATACCCATGACTCTAATCATAACATAATGTAGAGTTTCATGTAGTAATAACGTAATGAAAAATACCGGGATTGACGTTAACACCAAGCAATACCCTATTATTGGTTCTGAATTTCCATAGATAAACATGTATGTTATGGGTGCTAAAGCTATGCCTATAGCTATCTGCTTCAATGGCTCCATATAAAACTCCAATTCAATTAGTTCTATTGAAAATACTTAGCTTCCAGCATTATACCGATCTGAACGGGTAAACTATAGAAAGAATTGTGGGACTGAGTATACCACTACTATTATCTGTTGAGTGTCGTTGTACTGAGAATAAATATAATTAGTACTGAACCAGAACTTTGATTCAGGTACCACGCAATAATTAGTAGATATGGTGTTTCAAAACCTTGGGATATGAAGATACAACACTAACCTCAATTCTTCGAAGATTTATTAAAGAGGTTGAGTATGCGAAATCCATAGATTGGATTCTCACTAAGTTGACAACAACTATTGATGAAATTGAAGAAAAGTTAGGATCTACATATGTTGAAAAATTCCTTAGATCTCCAAAACTAATCGATGTAATGGCTCAACTCTCTTGCTATAAAGACTCTGTATTGAGTATGATAATGTCTCCTCGATATAGATCTCTCCATAAATATATACATATCATAGAGGAACTCCTAGACAATATCCAGTGTAGAGAAGGACAGAAACTCATTGAAATGAGGCCTTCACCACCTCAATATGTAAGAGAGGAAAGAGTAGAATCTCAATATAGAGAACTAGAGTTTAGACCCTACATTGTGCGTGAAATACCATTAACGAGAACCATCCATATAAAGAGATATAGACGTCGTAGAATCTCACTGGATATACTAGCATGGCTAGCACTAGCCATATCAATCATAATGATATTGCTGACTTTGCTAAGCTAAAACCTCTGGGAAGGCTCTTGAAAATAAAACATTTTGGAGATAAAGGCTATACACAGTTTCTAGGCATTGTAACACCTAAACACTCCGTTGTAATAGAGTTCATAGGAAGTCTTGATGAATTAAATGCAGTTCTAGGAGTAATCAAGACCCTCATAAAAGAACATAAAGAGGTAGACAGGAAACATAGCGAAGTGTACATGGAGTTAGATAGCATTTTGCAACACATTCAAAGAAAGATCATCAACATAACGTATTGTTTAACAACAATTCCTCAACACCGTAAAGAACTATGTCTATTACAGGAAACGGATATTCAGGAACTCGAAGAAATGATAGAGAGATTGTGGAATACTCTAAGTAATGAGAGAAAGAAATGTCTGTTCGTTCTACCGAGAGAAAACATCGTCTATGCGTTCTTGAACCTTGCTCGTACTGTATGTAGACGTGTTGAAAGAATAGCTTCAAGACTCTTCCACTACTCAATGATCAGAAAGGAATGCTATGTATATCTCAATAGGCTTTCAGATCTATTATACATCCTCATGAGATACCTAGCAGATAGACTTGACATAATTGAAGAGTGTTTATAAACTGAATTCTCTATGCCGAAACAACCTTAAAATGATTTTGTTTAGGCATATAGATAAGACCTTTAGATCTAAGAATAGCTAAAGCTCTTTCAATCTCTCTAATACTTTCAATATTTCGAGCTCTTAATTCATTTAGTAGAACACTGTATGGAACACCATCTCTATATTGCGTTTCTAAACGCTCTACTGTTTTTAGGATAACTGTTTCTAACTGTGTTAGAGTTAGGATCCTTCGTGGTGATACACTAAATAATTGAAGGAATGTTTCTAGAGCTTTCTTTAGGAGGTTATATGCTTCGATAATGTGATTTTCTTCTAGCTCTTCACACCATCTAGTTCTCGCTATAGCTAAAGCTATTCTCAATATTGATGCAGGTTTACCATAGTAGTTTAAGTCGATAAACTTACCGTTACCAATGATACCTCTAAGAAGACCCTCTTTCTCAATCCATAGCCGAAGACTATTACTTAGATTAACCATTACCCTCTCTAAGTCTGGTGGCTCTTTAGGAATTAGTGCCTTTACATATAGAGAATAGTCTATGATATCAAAATCTGGAGCTATCTCCTGTGACTGCGCTTCAATAATTACTGGATAGTCTATAGGTGCTTCGATTACTTGATCTACTCTATTCCTTGAATCAATATTCAGAGAAATCTCAGCATATGTTTCTTTGGAACGTTTAGCTATAGATAAATACCTTTTTGAACTAGTGTACATGCCCAGATCTGTTTTACCGTATCTCCATATCCTCGGTATCGCTATAGTGTTAGACCTCAATCTCTTATCGAACACACTTCTATTTCTTCCAAATAAGACAATATGGATCCCTCCTAAACGGAACAACGAAGTTCTAGGAGATGAGATTAGAGCAAGTAGACTTAGCTCTTTTGGACCCTTAACATCTATACCGTTGAGAAGTGTATCAAGTACATATTTGAAGGATATTGGAGGTGGTTTACTCACAATTTTGACTCTATTAATCCTCAATACCTTTAAACCATGTGGATCCTTGATTCCTTCTATCTCGACTTGACCTCCATGCAATTCTTGAGCTAGCTCTAATGATATGTTAAGCAATTGGATAGAGATATATGGATTTGAGAGAAATGGACGAAGAAATACTTTTCTCTTTTCTGGATAATAAACAATGATACCTCTTATCGAGACTTTAGAACCTATTGGTACATGTACATAGCTCTTATACTCATCTATCCTATCCACATCGACACTGAAAGGTATATGGCCCTTCATTAATGCACGTCTAATGATACTCTTCGATATAGGTTTTTCACCACATTTAGAACTCATGGTTTTGTCCCTAATACCACCAAGTATCGTAGAATACGTGTTCATTTACAAATGTCTTCGTATTGTAAGCTCTACATAGATCTCTGAATACACATTTACCATCAACACAGTATAAGCCTTTATCACATGCATTGCATTTTGGTGTACCAGCTATACATATGGATCTACCGAAAGACCATAGTATGTCATCTAGAATAAATGGATCGATACCAGCATTTTTTGCGAGTTTATACCAGGTCTCTCTTATACAGATTCTCAACATGATGTCTTCTTGAATTTCAAATTTTGCTCTTCTCAACAATTTCCATTTCAGAAAGTTCTCTAGCTCAACTATACCTAGTCTTAAAGCAATTCGTGTTAGATGATTATCAACAGGAACACGTTTATTCTCTACATCTATAAACTTTATGATTCCTCTTCGCTCTAAGAATTTCGCCAACAAGTAGGATTTCTTCTCAACAGGATCATTATATGCCATAAATACTCGGAGTAAATCTAAGAAACCAGGCTTGTCTGGAGTACCCCTTAACCTAGCTCTGCATCTTCTTAAAATCTCGAGTGGATCCCCATTGTATAGCTTAAGTAGTTTTCTCCCCAAATCTCTTATTAGAGACGTTCTTATCTCAATATCTGGTGGACATACACCATCAATACACAACCATGAGCTTACACCATCCGTAGTAATTTCACTTAGATTCTTAGCATTGAAAAACTCTGGATCGCTCTTCAACTTCTTGATACCTAATCTATACAGTAGATCTGCACCATGAAGTTTCTCACCATCGATTACTGCTTCATAGGGTCTACCTGGTCTCGATAATCTATGATCTTGTGAAACCATTACAAGGAAATACATTGCTACGATTCTTGGACTAGCTGGTTCTTCAGGATAGAATTTTGGATTTGTAAACCTATCTATATTTGTCTCATATTTACGACTTAGACTTTTGAATATCGGTACAAATAAATCAATTCTATCCTCTACCATATATGGCATACTAAGTACCTTCTACATTTTCTTTGAAGTACATACCTCTGTAGAGGTATCTTGTAGCTTTATCCATCTTTATAAATACTAATTGAGCTATTTGAACCCCTCTCTCGAGCTCGACACCATGTTCATTGAATACAACTAGCAGTCCTTCACCTCGACCTTCATATCCTGGATCCCAAACTGCTGAAAATATTGTTGCACCCATTCTAAGCAAACTCGACCTAGGTAAGGCTATTCCAATAGCATCTTCTGGTATCTTTACATATTCAAGATACCTTATCTTATAAGCTCCTGGACTTAGTTTATAGATGCCGCCCTCTGTACATGGAACTTCCTCTACTTTAGGAAGAGATCTCGAACTTTTTCTGAGATGACCTCTTTCGAGAAAGCGATATACTTTATCTAGATGAAGTCTAATACCACTACAATCAACACTTTCTGAAGATAGAGAAAACATCCTTATCAATGTTTCTGGTGACAAAACTGTCAATATATCACCAAGCATAGATGTGCTCTTTGTAAGCTGTATAAGGTGTTAGCCAGTAAGCAAATGCGTTGTAGATGTTGTCATACTAACACTTCTAAGCCTAAGAACTATATCATCAACACTAGGTAGCGTTGAGAGAATTAGAGGTACTCTATCTAAATCTGATAGGGTTATAGCTAAGAAGTCTACGGTTTTTCTAGGGCCATGAATTACAACGGCAGCAGGCTTTACTGGTGCTACTCTAACAGCTATCATTGGAGATCGCCCCCGTTCAACATTTGTGAATATAAGTACTCGCTCTGTCGTTATCCCCATGAGATACCAAAAGTCATGGCCAGACATACTCGTTATAGCTGCAATACTATCGAGTACTGTATAACCATATATCCTCCTATTCTCGATGATAGAGGATAGAGGTATGCCTTCAACAAGACTTATCAATTTGTCTATATCGATAGGCTCAACAAATTCCTTCATATCTATTATGGAATGAGCGAAAGCCAGCATTCCTCCCGCAACTTTCTTTACTGTCTGCCATCCACGCCTTTCATCAATTTTTATCAATGCTTCAACAAATTTCCGTATAAACTTTACACCAGGAGACCTTCTATTCTTTTCATAGTCACTCACAACGCTAGGAGAAACCCCCATAACCTTAGCTACTTCGCTTTGCGAAGCCCCAAATATTTCACGCCATTTTCTTAATGCTGCACCAGTGTCGTCAGCCATCGCAATGTCTCCAGCTATTCTACGACATACAAGCTCTATAATGAATTTCATGGCTTATCTCCGTTATCTGCTATTCAGCGAACTCGGCAATCATCATATTGAATTCAGTGCGGCGAGCTTTTCATCATATACTGTATCCATATCAAGATACTGAAAACACACTTAAATTATCTTACTTAGTAGTGTCAGTACATTCAAAGCCAAGATATCGACATCACTTATAGGCTCTTTAACATGCTGATGCTTAAGAACCTCTATATAGTCAGCTAACAGCATTTGTAACTCTTCTCTATGTAGCCTTTTGTCTATTATATGGAAGACCTTACTTCGATGTCTTAGTACTCCAAACAGAGCTCCTAGACCTTCTAGTATTCCAAAGAATGGTATTGTCAAGGGTATAAGGAATATACCTACGAGTATAGATATTTTGGGAATACCAAGTTGTCTGCATACAATAATGAATCCTGCTATGTACATGTAGAATACCATAAACGTGGCTATAGTGACAAGCATAGATAGGTTAGGATCAGAACCCAGTCGAAGTAAAGGAATTAAGATCCAGGCGACAAATGCATTAGAAGCAATAGCTGATAACCATGAGGTCATTACTAGAAGTTGAATTGGAAGTATTGAGCGAGGTATTGCATAGAGTGCCTGTATTAAACCTCTGAACCAACGTGAACGCTGTTTTATGAAATCACCAATTGAGTTTGGAGATAGTATAGATATCCTGCTCCTTGATTGAAATAGCTTGATTTCTTTCCATGCCTTAAATCCAAATTCACTGTCTTCAGCTATTGTGATAGTTTTCCAATACTTTTTAAGTAGGTATCCCTTAACTAATAGTCCTTCTCCATGCATTCCAAATATAGGTTTTCTCACAAGTGCATGACTAACACGATAGCTGGTAAGGTCATGACCTATTCTAATCATGTCGGCAAGCCAACAGATAATACATTTTCCTGGTCTGGGAATCAAGATCATGTTACCAGCATTGAATCCATAGTAATCAGCGTAACATACCTCATAGTGAAAATGTGAATCCATGGGATAGCTATCATCGTCCAGAATTAGATACCATCTATGGTTTTCTGCGTAATACTCTGAGAAATACCAGATAGCTCTGCCTTTAGCAACACCTTTATGCCACCATTTTGGTACGATTATGATCTCGAATCCATAGTGTTTAGCTAAAGACACTACTTCAGAATCTGCATCCGGTTCCGTCAAGAGGTATCTTCTACCTTTCAAATGTACTTTGACAGTATTTTCGAGGACTTCTCTTAGTACTTCAACTATGTCTCTTGTTCCCCGTGTTACAAGAACTATGTCTACTTCACATGGTCTTCTATTTGCAATACAGAGATTTTGAGGTGGTTTAACGCCAGGTTTAGCAAAGAAAGATGCCAAGTACAGCATTGCGAGTATTGTGGTTGGTAACCATAGAATTTCTCTTGGTATGCATAGATGTTTAAATATTGCTATATGGCTCATTGGATGGAATAGAAATCCTATGTATGGAGTAGAAAGGTAGAGATGCATTACCACTAGACTTACACCTGTAAAGCATTAACGTTATTAAGGGAGGTACACATATTGTGAGACAGCTTGGGATCGGGATTACGACTCGATACTCGATCACAAATACTGTGTTTTCCTACGGATAAAACCTTAATGATCTTAAACGAGTTTTAAGATCATGAGGTGGGGAAGGTCTTGTCCAAGAGCATAGTTGAAGAACTTGAAAAAGAAGCTGATAGGATTTTGATGGAGGCTAAGAGAAAAGCTGAAGAAATTATAAGTCAAGCAGAAGAAGAAGCTCGAAGGATTTTAGAGGATAAATCATATTTGAAGGAAATCGAAGAGGAGAAAAGACGTCTTGAAAAAGAACTCGAAGAAACAATAAATGCTATACTAGAGGATGCATTGAAGAAAGCACGTAGATTAGAAGAATACACGAAGAGTATTCTTCACGAAATAGCTAAAGAGTTAAGTAGAGAAGTATTAGGGCTTTAACAATGGGTTTATCCAAATTAAGAACTATCATATTGTCAGATCCAGATCGTTGTGTTAAAGTACGTTTCCTAACCATCGATGCATTGAGCGATAGATTAGCACAAATACTTCAGGAACTGGGAGCTTTTGAAGTATCAGAACCTCGATTAGAGATTTCTCGGGCAAAACAACTTGAGAAGGAGTTAGAGGATATCATAGTTAAAGGTGAGCGCATCTTACTAGAGTTTTTACGTAGATTACCAAGAGAACAAACAATTGTATTGAACAACATACCTACACCTGACAAATCCCTTGAGATACTAAAGACCCTTGTCTATGAGTTATCAAGAGATCTAAGCATCATTGAAGACATTGAAAGAAGAGTTCAAGAACTTAAATCTAGAATATCAAAACTTAAAGAACTGAAGTTATTCATCGAGAAAACGTTGAGTATTATAGGTGATACCTCTATAGATATACTGGAATTCAATGGAAAGAATATCAAGAGTATTACGATTAGAGTTCAAAGACATAACTTTCCATTACTAAGAAACGAGCTAATGAAACTTGGTGTAGAATTCGTTCTCAACACCGAAGTAGGCAATCATGTTTATACAACAATAATGTTTTTGTCTAGAATTGAAAATGGTGTTAGAAACATACTCAAAATTTTCAATTGTGAAACTATTGAATTACCTAAAGATGTTAAAACAATTAGTGAACTTCGAGAACACATTGCTAAGAAGGTAGATCTTCTTGAGAAAGAGCTATCTATATCTCAAGAGGTTGAGAAGATCATAGAGAAAGATCTTGAAAAAATAGCATTGCTGAAAATCATTCTAGATAATGAACGTGAACGACTAAAACTGTTGAAGAAGTCATTGAGTACTAGGTATTTAGCTATTGTCGAAGGGTGGGTTCCACAAAGCCTATACCATGAAGTTGTAGAGAGAGTACATAAAGAGATAGGAATAGTCTTCGTAGAGAGTGTTGTTAGCGATGAAGAACCACCAGTCACTTTAAAGAATCCAAAGCCCTTAAAACCATTTGAAATACTCACTACACTCTATGGATATCCCGGAAAATATGAGTGGGATCCTACACCAATACTTGCATACTCATTCATACTATTCTTCGCTTTAATGCTAGGTGATATAGGCTATGCAATAGGTCTACTACTAGCTACACGATTCGTTCTACCTAAACTTGTGGACAATCCAGAATCTGAAGGTTTCAAAAAACTTCAAAAAATACTGTATATTGTTGGATTTGCAAGTCTTGTTGTTGGAGCTATGAGTGGATGTGTTTTTGGATCTCTCGATATATGGGGTTTCAAAGTACCCAAGATAATAGATGTTAACGATATAGGTCAATTGATAGTCTTAAGCATGATCATAGGGTACATACACGTACTGATAGCTCATATAATAGCGCTCTTCAAGAACCTGAAAATGCATAGCATATGGAATGCTCTTAACGAGTTAGGAATAGTTCTCATCATGTTGTTTGGAGGTATATACGCTCTACATGTGATGAACATACTGCCACCAGAGAATAGATTGCCAGACACGGTTGTGAACTACATCTTTGCTCCGATGACATACATAGCGTTGATAATCATAATCATAAGTAAGATCAAGACCTGGGGTGGTGTTGGAGCTGTAATATGGATTTTCGACATAACAGGGCCTCTAGGAGATGTACTATCCTATGTTAGAATTGCAGGAATTGCTTTGGCAACAGTATTCTTAGCAAATGCATTCAATACTATGGCTTTAATGATCGAGTCATCCCTTGTTCACAGCCTCGGAGGTGCCGCAGGCATCATCCTAGGAATACTCGCTTCATGTGTGGTACTAGTAATGGCACACATCTTTAACTTGGCAATGAGCTCCTTGGGCCCCTTTGTCCATTCACTAAGACTATGTCTACTTGAGTTCGCATCCAAATTTTATGAAGGTACAGGTAAAGAGTTTAGACCAGTTAAGGTAGTTTTATCACGCTATGTATCGCTGAAAAAGTAGCTTTATACAACTATTTAACCAGACATAAACGTTTTAATGCAGTGTCTATAGCTAGATCTAAAGCTTGGGTAGAATCATGGAGCTAGCTCTCTTTATAGCATATCTTGGGCCAGCGTTCGCACCACTCCTCGGAGCTATTGGATCATCTATCGGCACTCAGATGGCTGCTTCAGCTGGACTCACAGTCCTAGCCGAAGATCCTGGCCAGAGAACTAGGGTTTTATTGTTCTCAGCACTACCCATGACACAAACTTTCTACGGCTTCATCTTTATGCTTCAAGCATTTAATGTCATGGCGCACATAACATCTATTGACCTAGGAAAAGCAGCTGCTATACTTAGTGCAAGTATAGGTGTTGGGTTGGCTGAGTTCTTCTCTGCATGGATGCAAGGAAAGGTTTGTAGAACGACAGTATCATTATTGATAAAAACACGTGGAGCTGTAACTGGTATGGGTATAATTCTGGCAGCATATGTTGAGCTCTTTGGAATCCTTGCAATGGTGTTTGGAATCCTTGTATTGGGATTCATAGCTGCATAGTAGCTTTAAAATCCTTCGTGATAGCCATGAACTCCTCAAACACTACAACATCAAGCGAATTAGAGAAACTCAAAAAGGCAATAATTGAAAGGGCTAGATCAGAAGCCGAGAAAATTCTTGAAGAGGCTAAGAAGAGAGCTCATGAAATAATTGAGAGTACAAAACAGAGGAAATTACAAGAAATAGAGGCTTTAAGAAAGAGGATAGCTATGGAGATAGGCTATGAAGCGAGATTAGCTGAAGCAAAGATAAAAGCACGGCTAATCATAGCAGATGCAAAGAGGAGGATCTTTGATAGACTACGAGAAGAAATTGAACGACTGATTACGTCAGCAGATGAAAATACCAGATATGAATCCCTAAAAAGACTGTTACTGGATGCTCTGAGTGATGAATCGCTTAGAGATAGAAAGATAAGAATCTATGTTGCACCAAGAGATATTAATCTAATCAGAAAGTCCATTGATGAACTAGCTATACATAATAGAGTGATAGACATAAAGACCGTAAATATCGTTGGAGGAGTCATCGTAGAGACAGAGGATGGTTTAGTACGTATAGATAATAGTTATAATGTTAGAATCGAGAGTATATTGAGAAACCGAGCAATAGAGATAAGTAAAAGGCTGTTTACGGCGATAAAAGGTGACTGAACCGGGATTAGAAGAATTCCTTACATTTCTCAGCATACTTGATTCTAGAAGGCCTAGGCTAGATAAAATTATAGAGTACATAGAATCAAATAGATTAGAGGATTTAATTGCCATTCTATCACAGTCCACATATGCTAAAGCCATAGAAGCATCAATTTCTTCTAGGAGTATTGCTAGATTCGATGAAATTATCTATCCGTTTTTGGAGGAAGAAAACAGGAACCTAATTCAATTTTCATCTAAAGGTGCTAGAGAGTTCATTGAGGTCTTTAACTCCATACCTGATGTACTTAACTTAGCTTCATGCTTAAGCTTTCCTAAGGGTACTGCAGTACACAAAATAAAATCATCCTTAATACCCTTAGGTCATTTCTATGCATGTATTAGTAATAAAGAACGCATAACTATGGAACACATCAAAGAATGCATAGAGAGATCCAATATCATAGTGTATATAGAGAAAGATAATTTCGAAAAGATCATAGGCAGAAGACTCGATGTTCTAAAACAACAGATAGAAATGCTTATAAAAGTTCTCTTTCAACTATATAAAGTCTCTACAGTACTTCATCCACAAGAATATCTATCCGATCTCATAGGGCTTTTCACTACGATTAATATGGTTAAGTATTCAAAGTTATTGATGGGCTCAGAATTCCAAGAAATATATGATAGAGTCTTTCAATTCTTAAAACCCTCAACCTATACCCTATGGTCTCATACTGTTGAAATGTACGATAGAGAACTTGATATGATGCTACAATCAAAACCTCATGAAGTAATTATTTTTGAGGCAAAGATTCTTCATGATTCTGCATTGAAACAGCTTATGTCGTTGTCCGATACACTCGATTATCTAGGATACTTTCTCGTAAAAAGGTACTATGAAGTTCCTTTGATAAGATATTCTCTATTAAGACTGTTTAGGAGGGAGTAGTTATGCATCGTCCAAAAGAGTTAAAAATAGTTTGTGTATGCTCTAGTATTCTTGAACCTTTTATAAGAGTTCTTGGAATAGATGAAGTGTATCATATTGATAGAATTGAAGATGTTAAAACCGTTATGGAGAGACTTCTAATGCGTAATGATGTCGGTATAATTTTGGTTGAATGGAGCTTATACAAGTATATTGAGGAGCTAGACACAGAGTTATTATTGAGGAAACAGCTTTATCCGATAATCATACCAATTCCAAATCCTGATGATATATCTAGAGTTGATGTTCGTGAATACTATAGGGAGTTTGTTAAGAAGTATGTTGGGTTTGAACTCTATGTATAGGTGATGTTTATGGGTCGAATAGGTAGAATCTATAGGATTGCAGGGCCTCTAGTTATAGCTGAAGGAATGAGCGGATGTATGGTTTACGAAGTAGTTGAGGTTGGCGATGAGGGTCTGATAGGTGAAATAATAGCTCTACATGGAGATAAAGCGTATATTCAAGTATATGAAGATACTACAGGACTTACTGTAGGAGAGAAAGTCGTTGGTACAGGTAGACTTTTATCAGCAGAACTAGGACCAGGCCTCATAGGTTCTATATATGATGGATTGCAGAGACCAGAAAAAGCCGTAGCTGAGGTTACAAAAGACATCTTCATTAGACGAGGTATAAAGCTTTCTGCACTTCCTAGAAATAAGAAATGGCATTTCGTGCCAGAGAAAAACATTAAGATTGGTGATCCTGTTGAACCAAACGATATCATAGGCTATGTCAGGGAAACACCTATAGTCATACACAAGATAATGATACCTCCGACAGTGTCTGGTACTCTAAAGTGGTTAGCACCCGAAGGAGATTACATAGTTGAAGATGTGATTGCTGTAGTTGAAAAGGGTTCTGAACGCTATGAAGTAAAGATGTATCATCTATGGCCTATAAGAAAACCACGACCCTATAAACAGAAGTTCGAACCATACGAGGTATTGATAACAGGAATCAGGGTTATAGACTATGTCTTTCCTATGGCTAAGGGTGGTAAAGGAGCTATTCCTGGTGGTTTTGGTACAGGTAAAACAGTTACTTTACAGGAAGTAACTAAGTGGAGTCATGCTGATATAGCTATCTATGTTGGTTGTGGAGAAAGAGGTAATGAGATGGCTGATGCTCTATACTCATTTAGACGTATGATGGATCCTAGGAGAAATAGGCCTATGATGGAGAGATCTATATTCATAGCGAATACCAGCAATATGCCTGTTGCAGCTAGAGAGACAAGTGTCTTCCTAGGTGTGACTATAGGCGAGTATTTCAGAGATATGGGATACGACGTCATAATGGTTGCAGATTCAACTAGTAGATGGGCTGAAGCTATGAGAGAGATCAGTGGTAGAATGGAGGAGATGCCTGGTGAAGAAGGCTTTCCCGCCTATCTTTCATCGAGGATAGCTGAGTTCTACGAGAGAGCAGGATATGTTGAAACACTTGGTAGGCCTCCTAGAAAGGGTAGTTTAACAATCATAGGAGCAGTATCACCACCAGGTGGGGATTTCAGTGAACCAGTTACACAAGCAACACTGAGATATGTGCAGTGTCTATATG
>CAZUDD010000015.1:0-13616 GCA_964619665.1 uncultured Desulfurococcaceae archaeon
AACTGTAGATGATATTATCAAGCTACTACTACCAACAATAACGTTTTTAGATAAGTATATGAGGTAGAAAGCTAGGTTTTTTATGACAATAAGGGATTAGCTGAGTTGAAAGCTCTTGAACGTATAAGAGTTATTAGACCAAGTGTCAGAGTTGCATTATTCGAATTTGGATTTATGGCAACTCTAACCCTAATACTTCTACAATCTGTTGTAGCTTCAATCATAATGAACTTTCTTAAAAGACCTCCACTCAGTGAAGTACTATCGTTGATATGGGGTAGAGCTGAACCACTCTCATGGAGTTTAACTGTATTAGCTCTATACTTAATATCGTATGTTAGTGCTTTAGCTATAGCATTTCTCATGACAACAATCCTCTATGCTATTCTCTATGCTATCTATATAATAGGTTTCGGTATTGTCATGTACATGCTGTTCCAGATGGTATTCATCTATAGAGGTATTCCATCAATAGATTTTCTAACCATGTTTTTCTTAATAATAGCGATAAACATTATCATAGGTATAGCGATAATAGTACTATCGTATATCAGAGAGTCTCTACTTAGAGTAAGGATTAATGCTATAAGCCCCATAGTATTGATAGCTTCGTTTATCGGTACATCGCTATACATGTACGAAAATCTAGAGATAGTTCGAGTAACAACAACATCTATAAGAGATCTATACATTCTCTATACATTGCATCTAATATTTACGGGATTAGTTCTATTTACAACAGCTATCACAATTCGTACAGGAAATCTACATCGAGTTGTTTCTAGAGCAATAATAGTTATAGCACCTATACTAATAGTCTTGACGACTATAGTTAGAGAACAGGTAGTATTAGCAATATGTAGCTCTATTGTTTTAAAGGGTATGTTAAATCAGTCCATATCTAGCTTAATTGCATTGATTCCAAATGAGGTTATTAGGAATGTAGCTTCAATGTATGCAAAGATTGTTATAAACATAGTTACTACAGCTCCACATGCATTCGTTTTATCACTATACACACTAGTATCCCTTTGTGTATTAGACTATGCTTTTGGAACTGATGTAGAGAATAAGCTTTTCTGGATCTTAGCTACAGTATCGGCTATTCTATACATAGTATTTAGACCTGAAATACTACCAATAACATTAATCTCCATGACAGTGCTCATCACCTCGATAACAAGTATTACTATTGAGAGATCAAGAAGTATTGAGATAAACTGAATACTGAACTATGTAGTACTACTCTCTGATTTACAGATCAAAAAGTAATCTCTAGGTAGAGGTGCTATCCATTGATTCAACGATTAACTCTTGGAATAGGATACATATGCCTAGGTGTAATACTCATAGTGTACTATATAGGGACTATGATTGTCTCTGGAACAATACCAAACTATCTCTATTGGAGTGGTAGCTATATCGAGAGTATTAGCGATGCATTCATGGTCATACCAATACTTCTATCGATAATATCCATAGCTATAGGATGGATCGTGTATAGCTTGAGAGAGAAATCCATTGTGATGGGCGCAACAGCATTCTTTACAATACTATGGGTTCTATCACTGATCTTAAATGTATTGAATATTACTTTAAAGACTTCCAATGAAATCTATGGCTATCTCTGTAGAATATTCTTCAGTATCTCGATAGTCTTTCAAATGATATCAATTACACAGCTATACTATATCACAAAGTCTTTCGGCTTTGTATCATTTCCTTTAGTAATATTATCATTTATGATGATAGGACTTGTAGTGAATAGCATTATTATGGCGATACTCTCTATAGCGGTCATAGCATTATTGTTTATAGCCTTAGGTATATCTATAATCTATGTAAAGAAGAGATTTTTGGCAGTTATGCCTCCACCTCCCTAGAACTTCACCATACTTTTGCTCCAGGTTCAACTGGTTCTAATACTGTTAAAATCACTGGTCTCTTCTTACCTTCAGCAGCTAATATCATTCCTCTACTTTCAAGTCCAAACATTTTCTTAGGCTTGAGGTTAGCAACTACTATAACATATTTTCCAATTAATTCCTCAGGGTTATACCACTCAGCTAAGCCTGCTATTATCTGTCTCTCTTCAGAACCTAGATCAACAATAAGCTTGAGAAGCCTTTTAGATCCTGGAACTCTCTCAACAGATTTCACTAGTCCTACTCTAAGATCAATTCTTCTAAACTCATCAATATCTATTGTTTCCCCCATAGAGACACCTATCTAGGTTTTCTTGAGTTTACTTCCATAAACATCTATATGCACTATATCCTCTAATCTTTTTCTCTCTTTAGGTATTGGTTTTTCAGCTGGCCACCCAATAGCTAGAATTGCTATAGGTACTTTATTTGGTGGTGCATTTACTATCTTCTGTATCTCTTCAATATTTCTTAGTGTTTGAATCCATACAGCTCCTAGACCAAGACAATGTAGAGCTAGCCAGAGATACATAGCAGCTAGAGAGGCATCTACATGATATGATATAGGCGAAATCTCTTTATCTCCAAGCACAATGATAGCCATCTTAGCTCTCTTTAATGGCTGTGCACCTACATGTATTTCAGCTAATCGATTAAGAGTATCTCTATTCTTAACTATGATGAATTCCCATGGCTGTAGATTCTTAGCACTGGGTGCATACCTAGCCACATCTATAGCTTTCAATACGAGTTCTTCAGGTACTTCTTTATCCTCAAAAACTCTAATACTACGTCGACTCAATAAGAATTCAATACATTGTTCACCCATGATCTTACCCATATAGACTTCCATCGATTGTTGTGTATCGGATTCTATAGATTTAAATTTATGTTGTGAGTTCTTGTTGTTGGGAGCGAATTCCTTGATATTCAAGAGAAAAACAGGTACTACAAGCAATAAAGTAGAGCCCCATACTATATCGTCTTTGAAAGAGCTTCTTGAACATCTCAAAAACTGTGAAAGCTTATCCGATATAGTTGGGGTGGAGCCCATAGTGAGTGTTGCTGTAACGCTAAAGAACATAGATTCAACAGAGAAACACTTTATGCTTTATATATCGCATACAGGTAGTGGTTTTGTCGTAAAAATGCATTGTGAAGATATGGTTAAGTCATGCTATATAACTCCAGATAATCCTGCATTTAGTTTTGTAGAGAAACTCTATAATGAGGGTATGAGATTTCGAATCAGCTCTATTGTTGTTGAAGCTGATGGGAGAGAACGCAAGATCTGGGGCTAGACACTATATGTCTAAATCAAAATCATCGATAGGTAGATCACCATTAATACTATTGATATCAGCATCAATAGCATTCTTTGGAGCTTCAGTATACTTGTTAACAGTAAACAGACCATTATCATCTATTCTATCACTTGTAATAGCACTAACACTACTTGGCTCTGCTCTCAGTATCTATAGAGAGTATAGAGCTGAAATAGAGTAGCTATATATACGGATGGAATAGGAATACATATACAAGAAGAGATAGTGGTGAAAGAATACTCAAGATCTCAGCACGAAATCCCACAATTCTACTCTTAATAAAGTACTCAATAATTTTTGTGAATAGAAATATAGCTAATATCTTGAGGTCTAGCAAAGCAATAGTAGCTACTAAGGCAGTTATTAAGAGAATAACTGTAGACATGACTTTCACTATTCGAAGCATTGTCTTTAGTTGAACTGCACCTTCAACTATGAATAGAGCGATGAAGCACCACAACGCAATTAATGTTGCAATCAATAGATAGTGTGTAAATATGGGTATAAGTTCTAATTGTATGACTGTGTACTTGATATAGGTTGCTACTACATATGACAGTATTAGCACCAATACTATGAATAGAATTTCTCTAGCTATGAAGAGTTTAGCTGGTATAGACAGTTTTATAAAGATGTAGACTGTTATAGATCTTACAAAGAGAATTAGGAGTCCTGGAATGATTAGTGCTATAGGGTATCCAAAGAGAGGTAGAAGAGCAAGAAATAGTGTTGCTATAGAGAGTACTTCGTCACTTGCTATGGCTATCAATAGAAGTATCATTACTATGTATAGAAGTGTGTTTGGGAGAACGTGATGAAGATTCAGTGCTATGAATGCTACTACTCCTGATATAGACCCTATAGCTCTAGAGGCTAAGTCTATAAGCTTCATCTTCACCATGGCATCTATACCTATACAATTGGTTTCTTCCAACTACCTTTTGAAATCCATACAACTGCTGCTATAGCTAGTATTGAGTTTCCGATAGCCATAGAATACCATAGTGCTGATACAGTTTGTAGTGTTGGTATTAGTATTGAACTAGCTATATTCCAAGACCATACTCTCATCATAGATAGTATTGATGGTATACGCGTATGTCCAGAACCTCTACCTATAGCTGTTGATACAGCAACGAATATTCTTGTAGCTAGTATTATTGGTGTTAATGCTAAGAGTGTACGCGTAACTACAACTCCTTCTTCACCAAGTTCTCTACTAATTCCAAAGAATTCTATGTAGTTACTACTAAAGATATAGAATGGTACTGCTATGACTATAGCCAATATCGTTAAGAGAAGAAGTGCACTCCAAACAGTTTTTTCAGCTCTATCTATGTTCTTAGCTCCTAGATTTTGACCTACCATAGCAACTATAGCGCTATTGAATCCTACTATTAGAGCATCTATGAAGTAGGCTATGTACATAGACACCCTGAAAGCAGTTAAAGCAGTAACTCCACCAACTTGAGCAATTAATCTTGTGAAGATTACGAGAGCTAATGATGAAGCTGCGAAAGAGATTGATGGCATAGACCCTACTTTCAAAGTCTTTATGAACAAGTCTTTGGATTGAAGAACCATTCGTAGACTAAGCTTTACATTGAGCCATTTAAACCCATAGAGTGCGATGGGTACTGTATGTGCTAGAACTATAGCATCCGATATTATACACGCTAAAGCTGCACCTACAACACCTAGAGCTGGAGCTTTCAGTGTAATTATTTTGGATGGTGATAGAGGTATAGGCCAGGAAATTGTAGGAATATACACTGTGAATCCAAACATCAGAATAGGATCCAAAACCATGTTGTAGACAGCTGCAAGAGTTGCTAGATATGCTGGTGTTCTTGTATCACCCATTGAGTAGAGAGATACCATCAACATTCGATTTAGTGTTGCCATGGGTATTCCTAGAGCTAGAATTGTTGTATATATGAGGGTTTGTTGATAGAGCTCTCTAGGTACACTAACTACGTATAATAGGAATAGAGGTGCTATACCTATCAATAACACGAGTAGAGCTAAACCTATAAGGATGGCTGTTGTTAAATAGAATGAAATAGCTCTACCTGCAGACTCTCTATCACCACGACCAATATACTGAGATATTATTGCTTGAGCTGGTACTGTAAAGAGTAGAAGTATACACATAAAGAGATTCGAATAGACATGGTATATCCATGGTATAGATATATAGGATGCTCTTAGTCTTGAAAGCCATATACCATCAACTAAATAGAGAAGGTTTCGACCAAGAGCACTAAGAGTTAGTGGAGCTCCTAGCGACACCAATGTCCTCGTTATAGGTCCAAAGAGTATTTGATGTCTATATCTCTCTATCAATGCTCTTGACAAACTTCAAAACACCTAATCTCTATGGTATGTCAAATCACTACATTGAGTGCTATATTCAAGACAAGATACTTTAAGACCTCTATAAGAACATATACTGTAATTAGGATTACAATACTGTTAGGCTATGATGAAGTGGGGGATCACCGACTCTATGAGGAGATTCATGGGTTCTGAGCTTATCTAAATTCGTACTGTGGATTCAGTTCTACAAAGAGTTTCAAGACCTTATTTGCAGTATCCCTATCTATAGGTAGATCGCGAATCCTAACCATACCCTTCTTATGTAATTGTTCGGTAATCGTAGAATAGAGATCTCTATACAGAAATGCTATTCTCTTAGCTTCTAGAATCTGCAAATATTCATCAACACACTTAGTCATTGCTTCAGAAATGTGTTTTGATATTGCATTACATGGATAGACAAACTCCTTTATATCTAAAGCCCTTAATATAGGTGCTAAAGTCCTGGTATTGAGGATCTTCGATATACCTATTATCTCTTCATCTATGGCATTTTTAAGTACTTCAACAAGTCTATACGTAAATATAATCAAGTAGATAACCCTCTTAGATAATCTCAATTCCTTAAATTTATATGAATTCAATATCTCCAAGATCCTGTGTATGTAGCTATATAGTTCTCTATGAAGTTGTGTAGGTTTAGATATGAGCTTCTCTATGTTTTCTCTAAGCAGTTTCTCTATGTGTATAGCAATGTTAGAAGCTATAGTATTACGTTCTTCTAGAGCATTGTATATACATAGGTAAGAACTTTCGATACTGTTTAAGCACTTTAACGCTTTCCCAAGACTATCAATTGATTCACAATACTCCACTCTACAATTGATAACACCTCTCGAGAGGTAATACATATCGATGGATATCTCTAATACTAGTCTATGAATTCTATAGAAGGCTTCGAATAGATGTTTTGATATATCAGGAAATACAATCTTCTCACTACAAACTCTATTTGTATCATAACCAAGACCATTTTCAAGCAACTCTTTGTATATGGATGATCCACACAGTCTATGTCTTAGCAATAGTGCAAGAGTGAAAAACTGTTTGATACCTCTTGTTCTAAGCTCTAATCCAAGGTTTTTCAATGATTCTACTACATATTTGTATAGTGATTGAGTGAATATCGATAGTAATGTTCTTTGATAGGATAAAATCTTGAATCGCATGATGTATATCGATAATGCCATAAAGAGTACAAGAATCACTATCAACAATGTGTATAGATATAGTACTGTTGTGTACATTATGTAGTCCCTTGTACAGGTCTTGTCTCAAGGAATAGTGTGAATGTTGAACAGTTTTATACAATGTATACACCTTGTAGAGATATGGAGCATTAGGAATCGAGATATTGTTAAGGAAAAAGCTATGTCTTGGTATACAAACACAATCATAAGGTATATACCCATAGAAGAGACTATCACTAAAGTACCTATAGTCCATGAACATATATCAGTAACTCGAACTACAACCCTTATCCACACTATACCTGAACTTATTGGTAGACCTCAGATTGGAGTATACGCTAAACCACATGCAATACCCATCGATATACCTCTAACACTCTTTATAGTAATCCTATCTATGTTTCTATTTCTACTCGTAAAATCAATTCTCTATAAAGGTGAGAAATTCACTGTGTCCTTACCTGTTATAAAGGGTAAAAAAGTGGTTGAGGGTATTCGCTATAGCTATTCATATAGAGGTATCAAGGATATTCTTAGAAGAATTTTCGTGAATATGAAGAGAGTATATGGATTTAAGCCATCAACAACTATTCGTGAAATGTCTACGAAAATAGATTCTAGGGTTAGAGAATTTGCAGAGCTTTATGAAGATATTGTTTATGGAGATATTCCTAGACAAGATGTAGAGAAGAAAATTAATGAATTCAAAGAGTTCTTAGAGGGAGATTCTAGATGAAGAGACTGGTGTTTTTAATAGCGTTCCTAACTATCATAATGCTTATCACTGTCTATAGCCTTGAATTCAAAGCTGCAATTGGTTTCATTACAGATCCACCATCTATACACAATACAGGACCAGGTGGTTTCTCTACGCTAGTACAGATACTGAAATTCAAAGGATTCAAAATTATTTCACTAAACTCTATTGCTGAATTATACAAGGATTGCAGTCCAAAATCCTCTATCCTTGTTATAGCTAGTCCTGATAAACCTTTGAGCTATGAAGATTCTCAATATATTACTTCGTGGATTTCAGATGGTGGTTTAGCTATAGTCTTAGATGAGATAGGTAGTGTAGATGTACTCATTGATAGACTAGGTATCGAGACTCTTAACTATACCATAAGAGATGTAGATTACGCTGTTTGTAGTTTTGGAGAGTTAAAGCTATGGATTCTAGTCAATGTCTATAGACCTATTGTGTCTATACCTGAAAATGCTAAAGCGATATGTAGATTGAGCAGAGGTACTGTTATAGCGATACACATGGATATTGGTGCTGGTAAACTTCTCCTATTCACTGATTCAAGTATATTCATCAACTATATGTTTCAAAAAGTTCGTTCAAGGATAGAAATACTGTTAAACAGTATTGAAAGTACCTATTTTGGAAATAGATCAATAATATGTTTTTATGAAGGTGGTTGGATAAATAAGTATCTCAGCACAACCGCTATTCTCAAAAACATTGTATTGTTTCCCTATGCAGTGATATCGTGGGGTATATCAATAGTTTACCGAGATCTACTATATATGACCTCAACAATGAAGATTCTAAGTGCACTCTTCATAAGTATTCTAGTTACAACAATAATATCAATTCAATATTTAGTTAGAAAACAATTTCTAAGATCTAGAAGAAGACCGGAAACTGAGGTAAGTAAAGAGATATTGATAGGAGTTGTCGATAGGTGTATTCAGTTATGGAAGAAAAGAGTAAAGAGGTAAATATCTTTCGTAACCTCATTGAGCGTGTTGTTGAAAATGTATCTAAGGTAATAGTGGGCAAAAGGCATGAGATAGAGTTGATCTTAGCAACACTTCTATCTGAAGGACATGTAATACTAGAGGGTGTTCCAGGAATAGCCAAGACATTAATTGCTAAGTGTATAGCTATGTCGTTAGGTCTTGACTTTAAACGTATTCAAGCAACACCGGATCTACTTCCAGGAGATATAATTGGTACTATGGTGTTCAATCCCAAGACATCGTCTATGGAGTTTCGACATGGTCCTGTATTCACAAACATCCTATTTGTTGATGAGATAAACAGAGCTCCACCCAAAACACAGTCAGCACTTCTAGAAGCTATGCAAGAACGTCAAGTTACAGTTGAGGGTGTAACATATGATTTACCAAAACCATTCATGGTTATAGCCACGATGAACCCCATCGAGGTAGAGGGAACATTTCCATTATCAGAAGCTCAAATTGATAGATTTTTAGCTAAGGTATTGATAACCTATCCTACAATAGATGAAACAATCGAGATCCTGAATAGGTATGACAGAATTGCATATGCAAAACTATCACCAGTTCTATCGAGAGAAGAGGTTTTGAAGGGTATCGAGATCGTACGTAGTGTATACGTAGAGAACAATATTAAGAAGTATATAGCGTTCATAGTTGAGGAAACTCGTAGACATCCACTAGTAAAGTTAGGTGCTTCACCTCGTGGTGCTATAGCTATATACATGTTGTCTAGAGCAATAGCATTGATGCGTGGTCGTACATATGTTACTCCCGACGATGTTAAGTATGTTGCTCATGCAGCATTAAGACACAGAATAATTTTGCGAAGTGAAGCTAAATTACGTGGTGTATCAGCTGATGACATTATAACAGATGTTTTAGAGAAGGTTGAAGTTCCTTGAAATTGACATTTCTTGGATATATCTACATAGTCCTGGGAATTATACTTCTTATAACGTCTATAGCGAGAGAGAATATAACGCTATTCATGTTATCTGCAATTCTATTCATGATAGTACTTATAGAAAGAATAAGATTTAGAGACCTTGTTGCAAATATTCATAAATCTATCGATGTATGGAGAGATTTTGAACGAAGAATTTGTGAAGAAGGTGAAGATATAGGTGTATCCATCTATATATACAACAAGTCTAAGATCCCTATAGCACTTCTACGTATAGAGGATTCAATTCCTAGGTATACTAAGGTTATCAAGGGATCTCCTAGTTCTTATACCGCTTTAGCACCTCAAAGCTATGTACGTATAGACTATAAACTGAAGTTTTTTAGACCCGGTAGACATTCTTTTGAAGAAATCCATGTTAGCTTTAGGGATTTACTTCAAATATATGAGTACACAACTACGTTTAGAATTCATGATGAGATAACGGTTATTCCGAGAGCTCTTGAGGTAAGAGAGGTATTCAAGGCACTAGCTACACTTCCTGGTGCGGGTATAAGAGGTCTCTCGAAATCTGGTATGTATGACATTGTTAATATTCGTGATTATGTACCTGGTGACGATGCTAGGAAGATTCTCTGGAAGATATATGCTCGTACAAGTAAGCTAATGGTTAGAGAAGATCTTGGTGAAACAGTTCCTAGAACTCTAGTTATAGTCGATATAAACAGAAATCAGTGGTATATAGGTGAAGAATCAAATACTCTAGCAGAGAAACAGCTTAGAGTTACTAGATACATCATCGATATACTTCTCAAAAGCTATAGCGTTATAGATGTATTGATATGTAGTGATGAAGCGGTACCCAAATTCGTATCTGAGATATCTCTTGATAGAAGTGAACTTCTATACAAAGTATTTGAAGCTATTACACCAGGTATTGGAGGATGTAAGAAGAGCTTTAGTGAAATATCATCTATAATCAAATATCTAGGCCTAGAAATCGAGAAGTATAGTTTGGTACTATTCATAACGAACCCCATATCCATAGCTACATCAACACCAAGTGATGTAGAGGAGATTCTTAGAGATCTTGGTAGAAATGTAGCTGTTATCATTGTATCAGATGAACAGATTCTTGAACTTCATAGAGATATAATCTATGCTATTCATGGAGTTATAGATATGGTTGAAGCTATTGGTGGTAAAGGAATTGTATTGAAGGTATAGCTCAAGGATATTGTTAGTGTGTATTCATACAAGGCATTCACACTTTAATAATCCTTGAATACCTTGAGAGATCTTTGTGGACGATAGGATTTGAGATGGGCTATAGCAGCTGGTATTGTTAACACTCTGATACCTCTTACAGATGTACTGATGCTCATAACGATTCTACAGGTTACTGGGAGCTTTGTATGTGTTGGTATAGGTGCTGCTATTAGAAGTTTTGCTATATTGCTTAGCTACACGATACTGTATAGAAGGATTAATGAAAATCCTATTCAAAGTCTAGCTATAGCACCCTTTCTCCTCATAGCACCTCTCATAGTCTTAGCGTTTATGCCAAGTCTAGTTCTACTATACATTGCATATCTAGTTCTAGGTTTAGGAATAGCATTGTTTAATATTGGTAGTGCTGAAATGGTTATGAAGTATACACCACTTAATCAATGGAGCTCAATTGTAAAGAAAATGAGGTTTTCTAGTGGTTTAGCTGCTATACCGATATACATAGCAACAGCAATACTATTAATAGAATACCATGTCTATGCATACGTAATGCTAATGATACTAATCTTAACTTCAACGCTAATTCTAGAAATCTCAAGATCATCACAAAAATACGAGAGTATTAGTGTAGAGGATAAACTTGGTATGGCTTTTAGACTCATCCTCATAGCAGAACAGCCTGATATTCTGAAGAAATATCTTGAAAAAGCTAAACCAGTTAAAGGTTTGGGATATCTGGGTATAGTGCTGACAGTTTTACTCTTCAGCTTCTCGGATTCTATGGTTTTAACACAGATTCCACCACTACTCTATGTAGCACTAGGTCCTATACCACTACTTCTCGGTCTATCCATATTCATGGCGTCACAAGCATTTATTCTAGGCTTTTTTGGAAGTATTAGAAGTCCTTCACTATTAGCTGGAATAGCATTTCTTAGAATGTTTGGTATACTTATGCTTGCACATGTGTTTAAGGATGTTATTAGTTGTATCATCTTTCTAACTATTTTAGGATCAACATGGGCTCTATTCGAAATCGCATCTATATCGCTAGCCCTTAAGTATTCAGATGAAAAGAGCTTTCAATTCTATCTGGTAGCCCAAGAGATAGGTTCAATACTTGGAGCAATAGCTTCTGGCTATGTATTAAGTGAAAGTATGAGAGGTTTTATGTCCTCAACTCTTCTAGGTTTCTTTGCATCAGCAATAATAGCTCTATTAATATAGTTGATCGAAGGATAACCACTACTCTTTATTGATCTGCATATAAAACGATGTTTATATATGCATTGTATGTGTTTAGATTAGAGGTCTAAGATAATGTATTTCTATGTAGGAAAAGAAGTTAAGGTATACACCTACGCTCAATACATAGAGAATCTGTTCAAACTTCTATCAAGAGATCTAGAATACGATCTATTCAATTCATTCTTGAGATATAAGTACAGTAATAGAAGGATAAAACGTTTAAAAGAATCGATTTGCATAGATATCAACAAAACAAGTGCCTTCTACTTCATAACTCCTAAACAAGTAGTTGTGGATATAGATAATGATGTTCATGTAGATGTTCGGATTGCTACAAATCCAAGTATCTATCCTATCAATGAAAAAGAACTAGCTCTCTTTATACGTTGTGCATCTACAGGAAGTAATTTTGACCATACATTCATAGCTATGACTAGAGTAGCTCTCGAGGCTGTTCATCGAGAGCCTATTCGTGTGAAACCTGTGATAGTGCCATTACTACCATATGAAAATATTGAGGATCCACGTATATTTCGTAGAGTAGAAGGCTATGAAGTTTTTCATGTAAGGAGCTTTAAGAGTAATCATATTGATGGGGTACTCACGTTTTTAGCTAAGATTGCTGATCTCACTGAGAATATCATGGATATGCACATTGTACCCATTATCTTTAGATCTAAGCTCTATGGTGATGTGATTATCAGAGATTGTAGAGATTCTTTTGCACTAAACAGCGATATCATGGTGTTAAGACCATTCTTTAGATACTCTAAACAAGGAGGTATAGCATTAGCTCCTAGAAAAGACTATGTTGTTTTCATAGACGATATCATCTTCATACCTGAACTACTACCTCAAGATGATGAAATTAAAACAGGTGGAAACATAGCCATTGCTATAGGTAGTAATGAACACCTGTTGATATATCATGCCGTAGATACTTATGGTCTATACCATATCTATGCAGCTATTCTGGATAGTAATGGTAATCTTCTTGGTATGACTTCAAAACCTATTCTTAGTCCAGGAATACTACCAAGAGCTTTCTGTAGTGGTAGAAGACCTGGTACTCTATTTGTATGTGGTGCTGCTAAACTGCATGAGGAAATCCTAGTTTCTCTAGGTATAGATGATGAGTTCTCTATGATCATAGCTATACCCTTTGAAGAGATACTCAACTGTATTTCATGGATAACCTAAACTCTCTTTTCATAGGTTGCTAGTATTGCCGATATGAGTATGAGTATTCCACCAATAACTTTAGATATCGTCATAGGTTCCTGGAGAAGGATAACAGATAATATCATAGCTGTTAATGGCTCTAATGTACTTAGAATACCTGCTCTTGAAGCCTCTATGAGTTTAAGTCCTTTAGCATATAGGTAGTACGCTAATGCTGTCGTTATATAGGCTAGGTACAACACTATAGCTAGTATGAATAGACTTGTGATCATAATTTCTCTACGTAGTGCAGATATTATTGCTATTAATGGAAATGCTGTTGCTATAGGTATAAACGTTGTAACGGATGGTCTTTCCTTTTTGATATAGACGAGATATCTTGTCCATACAATGTACATAGCGTATGTTAGTGCAGCTATAAAGGCTATAGCAATACCAAGTATATTAGTTCTGATGTATTGATAGCTTAGCAATGAGGTAC
>CAZUDD010000016.1:0-13559 GCA_964619665.1 uncultured Desulfurococcaceae archaeon
CCTATATCTCTCTACAACTTCTCTAAAACGCTCTCTAACTTCATTGAGAGGTAGTGCTAGATCGATACCCAGTATTTCTGAGAATAGAGATAGAGTTCCCTGTGTAATCACCATATCTATACTACCCCAAAATAGATCCCATACACTACGATCAGCTTTAAAACCTAGTTCTTTTGGTTTAGGTAGGTGTCTCCTCAATAAAGCGTAGAGAATAATAGTATCGCTGAGAAGACTATCGTGATGTTCAAGAGCAAGACTATACTCAAAACCAATCCTATTTATCCACTTCCATACATCTAGATAAACCCTTACAACGCTACTAGAGCTCTTTACAATTCTTTCACTATGCGATACAGCATAGGGATACTCAACAACACTAGGACTCTTAGACAGTGCCTTCAACCCGTGTTCAACGATATAGAGTTGAGCATAGCGTTTCCAACACACAAGAGCTATACGCATATCAACAACACTAAGAGGTTCATATCTCCACAGCACAGTCCACGATCTATAGAGATAGCTCTTTGCATAATCAAAATCCCTCATAGATAAACAGTATTCACCAAGTACATAGTATAGACGACGAAGAACATCAACTCTATACTTATCCCATCTCGACAAAGAATAACCACGAACTCTCAAGAAAATCTCTAGATCTCTATCGTGTGGAGCCTCAGTACATTCTTCAAAGAACTTCAACGCATCTTCAACCCCAGCCTTAAACCCGTCAACTCTTATCAACATATACGACAATAGATTCTGAGATAGCTCACCAATCAATAGATACGATCTAACACCACTATACCGTCTGATCAAAGAGACTATATCCTCAACTCTATGCCTAAGCTCATCCTCTAACTCAGCGTAATAAGCTAGTTCAGCTGTATGGGCCTCAGCATGGACATAGGCCATCTCTATAGCTAGACTATCCATAGACCTAGATCTACTCCATACATAGTTTAGCACACTAGCTATATCACGATAAACTCTACGCTTAACCTCAATATCTTCAAAGATTAGATAAGCAATGTTTGCAGCAACACCAATAGTCATTATGATCTCAGCAACCATCTCTATCCAGGCATCGATACCCCGAGTTTGAACTACATAGTCACGAAGTTCATCATAGTCAATTCCTCCAAAAACAGATCTAAACGATTCGTATATATCACTGAAATACTTTGGATAATCACGAAACACAGTATTAGACCAATAAATCAAAGCCCTTACAATCCAGTACCTATCAACAACATCTCTAGACCTAATCATCACATTGTAGACACGGTTCATCAAAGCAATAGCATTCAACACCACATCAAGATCACGAACATGCTTATCAACACATCTTCTCGTCAACACCATCAACAACTTCTTAGCAACATCATCACGTTCACTCTTCAAAACCTCATCCTGCTCCTCAATTAGACTAAGTGATTCTAGCTGTTGTCTCCATAGATCATGTAAAGCAATCACGGTCCTTCCATTCTCTCCAATTCTCTCCAATACAACAATCTCTCTAGCTCTCAACAGCTTTGAAATCCTTTCCTGTGCTAAACCTCTACTATAACCAAGAAATTCCATGAACTCTACAAGTATGTCAACATCTATAGGTCTAGGAATCAACGTAAGCACTGTAAATACAGGACCGTAAACCCCAACGTTATCCTCATAGATAGCTCTTACATAGCTTCTAATATAGCCGATATCTCTATGAAGAGCCTCGAGTAGATCCTCTATAGACATACCCTCATAGATCTCAACATATTCACCACTCATCTCTACAGCTTTCGAATAGAGACTATCGATTAGCTCAGAAACCAGAACACCTCTATTCAAAGCCATCTGTATAGTCATCAGAGCAATTCTTGGAAGCCACATAGAAGCCTTTCCTAACTTCTCTAAATCTCTATCAAGATTACACACCTTGCTATACTCATCTCTCCAATTCACTTCAAGAACTTCTCTAAAGACTTTTCTATCAGTTATAGGTGGTAGATAAACAGAGTGTACTCTATCTGGTGAAAGCCTAATCTCTTTTCTATCAATAATATCGGTTAGCGATCCATACACAATCTTATCAAAAGCATCAACAGCTTCAGCAACTCTATAACTAGCTATAACAACAAGTCTATTCCTCAACTCCTCTAAACTAACACTCCTCAATTCACTAAAGAGTTTAGCTTGAAAGATATCCGGTATAATATCCTGAGCATCATCTACAAGTATAGCCAACTTGATATCCAATTTCTTAGCTATATCCAACAGAGTTTCCACTCTATACCTTCTAACAATGTACTCAATCAAATCATAAACAACAAATGCTATGAAGGTGATAACCGAAGATAGAGGATTCAAGGAAGGTAACAATATCTGAGTACCAAAATCTGAAATAAACTCCTTTAACTTTGACACAATAGACCTGTGCTTCTCAGTAGAAACACGAACTCCTAGTTCTCTAGATACAACTTCAAAGAACTTATCCCAATCACCTTTCCTAACATATTTCTCGATATGCTTAACAAGCTTTTTAGCCAAGCTATAGACAATACCGATAAAAGTTTGAAGAGTTATGCTATCACGTACAAAGTCTAAGTACATCTCAACAACATATTTACCACCAATAGATACAACACTAAGCTTTCTCTCAAGACTGGGTCTAATCAGTATAGGTATCCACCCACGTTCAAGAAGCTCAACATAGACTTGCCTTAAAACAGTAGTCTTTCCACATTCACCAAGACCAAAAACAACAATCAACGGCTTAGTACCTTCCTCAACAACTTCAACAATATGCTTAACAGCATCGTCATAAGCAATAAACTCTGGTCTTCCAATCCTCTCAATTCTAACAAAACACCCCCTAGGAACATAACGTGTAATAAACTCAATCTCTCTTCTACTCACTCCATGTAGAGAAGTGGCTTTATGCTCCTCTGAATACAATAGAGAGCACCCCTACAAGCTCTATGAAGATATTGTCTGTAATACATATAAAGCTAACTCATAATCATATCGCAGTAAATACATAGCAATTCATTCACAACTAAACGCTCTAAATACACCATGTAAAGCCATGGGGCTATCTGTGAAGCGGTATTGCCTCAGCATGGTCTATAGATCTGTTTTAGAGGGGTATTCTCTCGGTAGACTGTATCTCAATGCTAATGATATTGTTGTTCACGGTGTTTGTATAGATGTCGATGTCTATGGGGTTAGTGGTGTTGATAAAGGTGTTCTAGAAGAATTTTTCAATGGTCTAGTTACCCTCGAAAAGTGTTCTCCAAGGCTTAGGGGGATCTCTATCTCTTTTCTTTTCGTGCTATATCTATAGAGCTTGATCACCCTGTATATATTGAAGACTGTGTTGTTCTCTATATGGTCGGTGGTATTGGTGTTGTTGGTAAGCATAGACTTGGTGTTGCTGCTATCTGTAGAGATGAAGGTGGTGTTCGTGTTTTTAACTAGGCTTCTCGGTGCTTACAGCTATATACATGCAGATAAACTCGATATAGAATTTCTAAAGAGATATCTTGAGAGTTGTCCTGAAATAAATAGGTCTACGCTAATCAGTGTTCTAAAACCTTTGAAAAGTAGAAACATTGTCTCAACACCTTTAGCCATAGCCAGAACAACCTGAAGCACAGATAGCGATGACAATGGTATATGCATAGGCTACGCACTAGATCCCCTCTTAGGGGGTTGAAAAGGCGTGTCTACTCGATGCACCTGGTCATACACTTGTTGTCGGTGCTACAGGAAGTGGCAAATCAGCCACACTGTGCAGAATAGCGCTGGGGATTTCTAAGCATGGACCAGTCATATTGTTTAATTGGGTTGGAGAACGCATAGAACTACTCAAAAACTATGCAGCTATCCATAGACTCGGCATAGACGTGGGAATTCCTCTGAGGAGAGATGATGAGGATATAGCAGTTTATTGATAGATTCAGCTACTATATAGAGAACACATGGAGTTCAACACTATCGCTACTATAGAGAGGGATTCTTCTAAGCATAGTTTCGGGGACCGAGATCATATCGATAGAATCGCTGTTGATGGGCATAAGGAGGTGGTTGGAAAGCGATAGAAAAGACTATAGACAATCTGCAGATGCTCTTATCTCAAGATTATCGATATTAACACCATTGAAAAAGTGTTCAACGCTAAACCATGGCTTGAAGTACCTAGTAGAGGTATTGCAGTTGTTGATTTATCGTGTATAGAGCCAGTATATCTAAGAAGAATAGCTGTTCACGCAGCACTGTATACACTATTGAAACAGGCTAAGAAAAACAGGAAGAGGATTACTGTTGTTATTGATGAAGCACACAATGTTCTAGATAACGATAGGAGAAACATTGTTGTAGAGGCATTCCTAGAATACAGAAAGTTCGGTATAGAGATTGTTTTAGCAACAAGTAACTTCATAGACATACCAAAACAGATAGTAGAGAATACCTCTACATTGATAATCCATAGAATACCAAGTCTAGAACAAGCAGATACACTAGCAGATCTTTTTGGAACTAGCTATAGAGAGAAAGAGAGTTGGATAGAAACATTAAGAACATTGAGAATAGGTATAGCAACAACAATAACGAGATACAGTTCCCATCCACAACTAGTAGAGATATAACCAGTCCATGGCGATACTACACGAAACTACGATGAAGAGCTGTATCTATGAGTATGCGCATAAAGAGGTAGTCATGGTGATCATAGAGCTCAGGTTTCAACTCAAACTCTATTCTATTCATGGGGGCCCTACTCATTAGCAACTTCAATCCCTTGAAACATAGCAGTCTATACAGTTTATACTGTCTAAAGAGCATCTTCTTCAACTTTTCTTCATGTATCTTAGCCTCTTTCTCTTTACCCATAAGATACTCAACAATAGTTTTTGAAGCACTAACTATTGGAGCTAGACCACCACAACTAACACTCTTCACCATAGCATTGGCATCACCAAGACAGAAAAGTCTACCTAACCTAATTCTCTTTGGATATCCTCGAATAACAGCACCCCCATAGAGAAACCTCTTCGTATACCAAACATTTAGTACTCTACACCATCTATGCAAAACCTTATCAAGAAGCTCAATAGCTTTCAAACCCCTTAAACTCGTTACTAAGCCTATAAGTAAACGTCTTCCAGATAAAGGTATACACCAAGAAAACGAGGATTTCTCATTAAGACCATAAACAACATATAGTCTTCGAAGTTCAGATAAACTCAATCTCCTATCACTTTCAACCTCATACTGAATACCTGTAAAGACCTCTATTACAGGATTAAAACCTAGCTTCATAGCTAAGATGTTTGGATATCCTTCACTGATAACGACATAGTCATACTCATCACTACGTAGGGAACCATCGATGAGATCTCTATACTTCAACAAAACAGTGTTGCCTCTATCAACAATATCTACTACACGTTTCAAAAATAGATACTGAGCTCTATCCCTAGTCTCCTCATAGAGATGTTGTTCATGAACCTCTCTAGAGATTCTATATGCAAATGGATACCTAGAATACAATCGAAAAACTCTATCCCATAAAAGAAAGTACATCTCATCATAGTAATTCTCGATGAATTTAGATGCATTCAATTCATAGACTGTGCTACGCGAAACAATACCAGCACAGTGTTTTCTAAGTCCAACAAGTCTACGTATCTCGTATACATGTACATCAACACTACTCTTCTTAGAGTATCTCAGAAGTTTATAGACAAAGCTAAGACCAGCTATTCCAGCACCAACAACAGCAATCCTCATAATAACTACCTCCTACCTCAAACTATGTGTATCTCCCTCTATATCTTAGCCAAGCACCATAACAAATCGTATCCCATACATCTACAATCTTAGCGAGATTATCTCGAGACATAAGCTTTGAGATAAAGTCTTCTAGACTAGAGCACTTCAAACACTTAAAAGCAATTACATCGTCTTCAAATCCACACGTTAATCTAAGTAGATGGAGCTCAACATCATCACCGAAGAGCATTGCAAGATCATTCCATAGAACAACAGTATAACCAAAAGATCTAAAGATACGTATCATAACATCGTTATCTAGAGTTGTTGTAGAGAGTATTACACCACACTTTCTCTCATCCAAGACTTCTTCAGTTGATGCGAGTAGAGCTTTACCTATACCCATTCCTCTAAACCTATCATCAACAACGATATAGTATACAACACCAGCTCTATACGGTTTTAGGGGAACTGTATAGTAGAGAGATACACCAACAACATCATCGCCTATATACGCTGCTAATGAACGACACACTCTCTCCTCGAGACAAGCTCTAGCGTAGTAGGCATGCCACGAACCAAGGCCTTTCCTGATAACTCTAGAGACTGTATCCGGATCGTCTATCTCAGTAACAACAAGTTTAGAGCTACATACCATAGCAGCACCTTGTATCAGCACTCCGACCTCTCATCATAAACTCAGATCCGAGCTTCTCATCAACTACACACTAAGCACTACTCTGTTCAACCTATAAAGGCTATATCATAGAGATAGCTTGTGTGGATAAGAGGTGTTTAATCGCGAATATGGTCTTAGCTAAGATAAAAACGTATAGCGATAAGGTTAGGAGTGGATTCATAGCTCTACACAGTGCAAAAAACATAGCCTTGATAGTCATAGCCTCGATAATCACTTCACTAGCAATACTAACACTAATATTCTTATCTTCGCTCATAACGAAGATCATTAGCTTAGGAATAGGAGCATCATCACTATCCACTCTATTCATAGATCCACTAAGATCAGTAGATCTAAGCCTAGTATTCATGTCGACAAGCATAGATACAAGACTAAGATTCTTGGTATTAGCACTAGTATTCACCTCGATATCGGTAGTACTACTAAGAATAGCACCAGAGTGTAGAGGTCCTGGAGGTGATAGAGCCATCGATATATTTAGACATAGACTCAACACAAGAATTCGTGAACCACTACTAAAGCTTCTCACATCATCACTAACCTTTGGTTCAGGACTAAGTGTAGGATTAACAGGACCAGCTCTTCAAATTGGAGCTAGTATAGGATCTCTAATCTCTAGAAAGAATGGAGAGAAGATAGCTAGAGCAACAATAATTGCTGGTCTTGCAGCTGCTACAGCAACACTTTTTGGAAGTATAATTGCATCACCAATCTTCGCCATAGAGATTGTAAGACGTAGAGGTCTAGAGATAGAGTATCTACTATCTGCTATTCTAGGCTCATGTATTGGATACACAGTGAGATCATCTATAGTCTACACACTGTATGGGCATGAACACCCATTAACAGCTATAGCAATACTGATAACACCACTATCAATAGCTAGCGTACCCTCTATAGCGGTACTATCGATAGTTATAGGTATAGTATGTGGTGTTCTAGCAGCACTATTCTCAATGCTATTCATATCATTTAACAACTATACAAACACAATATGTAAATCTAGAAGCTTTGAATGTGTATTGATTCCATTTATAGCTGTATGTATAGCTCTAACAACAATAGTCTTTGTTCCTCTAGCTGGTGGAACAGGATTTGAATCTATCAAGTCGTTGGTATTAGCTTCACACTATAGCAAGAGTATAGCGGCATCCCTAGCATTCATAGCATTGATAGTACTAGCACTAAGAATTGTAGATACCTCAATCACTATAGGAACAGGTGTTAGTGGTGGTGTTGTAGGGCCTTCAATGGTTATGGGTATGCTGATAGGTATAGTGTGTGCATCTATAGCTAAACTCATTGCAGTAGGACTAGATGTAGATCTTGGTACAGCTATGTGTATAGCTATGGCAGCATTTGTTGGAGCTGTGATAAAGACACCAATATCATTTCCACTAATAGTATGCGAAATAACTGGAAAAGGAGTATTGTATCCATTTGCATTAGCAGCCTCTATCTTAGCAACACATATCTGTGGTAAGACAACACTATATAGATCACTAAGATACTGAGGCTATCTCCTTCTACGCTTTCTATGATAAACACGTTTTCTACTCAATAGCTTTGGTAGATCCTCGAGAAACTTCTTTAAGTCTACTAGAAGCTTCTTGATATCATCATCAGAACTACAACCAAGAACTTTCAATTCCCAGAGACGCTCCCACAAATCTATAACAATGTATTTACTTCCAACAGCATCGGAAACCTCATCAACAACATTGTCTAGCTCTTCAACATTTAGAAAACCCTTTTTCTTAATAGCATCTTCTTCTGGAAGATTTAGATCTTGAGTAAGTAGGAAGAGTAGTTCCTCGAATAAACTATACACTCTATCTATATCTTTACAGCTTACACTATTCAGTAATTCATTGATTTTCAGTACAAAATCTGAAACTCGCTTTGGTTCCAGCGTATTCTTCACCACTAGACAAAGACTGCATAAGATTTAATATGCATCTTTTAAGCTATGTCTGCTTAGGTGGATAGGTAATGAGCATAACATATAGTGAACTTGGTGAACTGAAAGAGGGTAGCTATGTAATAATAGATGGTGAACCCTGTAGAGTTGTAGAAGTTTCAAGAGCTAAAACAGGTAAACATGGAAGTGCCAAAGTACATATAGTTGCTATAGGTCTCTTCAGCGGATCTAGGAAAACTCTTGTAGGTCCTGTTGATCAGAGAGTTGAAGTTCCTATCATAGAGAAAAAGGTTGGTCAAGTTTTAGCAGTCTACGACAACACTGTTCAGATAATGGATCTAGAGACATACGATACATTCGAAGTAGAAATGCCAAAAGATCCTGATATAGCATCAAAGATAGCTCAAGGAAAAGAAGTTGAGTACTGGGTTATCCTAGGTCGAAGAATGATAGTTAGAGTCCGTGAGTAACAATAACGTTGAAAGTATGCTTAAGTCAACGATATTTTTAAGCTCTTGAAGTAAGTACTACACGATTAAGCATAGAAGAGTAGATCAGGATTCCAAGATGAAGTTTATAGACGAAATTAAACGTGTTGTAGTTGAGTTTATCAAGGGTAAAGAGCCGTACGAAGTAGCTGTTGAGAACTTCATTAAAGAACTTCAAAAAGCTCTTCTACGAGCTGACGTTAATGTAAAGCTAGTTATCGAGTTGACAAAGAGAATTAGAGAACGAGCTCTTCGTTCTGAACCACCACCCTACATCTCTAAAAGAGAATGGTTTTTGAAGATAGTGTATGATGAGCTTTCAGAGCTCTTTGGAGGTGATAGAAAACCCAATGTATATCCAGTTAAAACACCATACATCATAATGCTTGTTGGTGTTCAGGGATCTGGAAAAACAACTTCTGCAGCTAAAATAGCATACTTTTATAAAACCCATGGTTATAGACCATGTCTTGTATGTGTAGATGTATATAGACCAGCTGCATACGATCAGCTTCTACAGCTAGGCAAACAGATTGGAGTTCCAGTATGTGGAGATCCAGCATCAAAAGATGTTGTTGCTATAGGTAAGAAGTGTATCAATGAATGTATATCTCGAGGATCAAACATAGTGATAATCGATACAGCTGGAAGACATGGTTATGGAGAAGAGCAAGCTCTATTAGAAGAGATGAAGACTCTAGCTGAAGTTTTGAAACCTGATGAGATAATGATGATCATAGATGCTTCAATGGGTCAAAAAGCATACGAACTTGCATTGAGATTCCATAGTGCAACACCTATAGGATCTATAATGATCACAAAACTTGATGGAACTGCTAAAGGTGGTGGAGCACTATCTGCTGTTGCAGCTACAAAAGCTGTGATAAAATTCATTGGTGTAGGAGAAAAGATACCAGAGATAGAAGTCTTTGAACCTAGACGATTCGTTGGTAGACTACTAGGTTTTGGAGATCTACCTGCATTAATAGAGAAGATAAAGAGTTTAGAGCTAGAGAAAACTCTTGAAAAGAGCGTAAAGAAGATCCTGTCAACAGGTAAGATCAGCTTAATCGATATATACACACAACTTAAAGCATTGAGAAAACTAGGACCACTAGCAAAAATTCTTCAGCTTATTCCAGGACTATCAATGATACCAATACCTGATTCACAACTCAAAATAAGTGAAGAGAAGATGCGTCGATGGCTAGCAATAATAGAGTCTATGACCTATGAAGAGCTTAGAAATCCAAGTATTATCGATAGAAGTAGAATGAAGAGAATAGCTATAGGTTCTGGAACAACTGTTGAAGATGTTAAAGAGCTTTTAAAATATTATGAATTGATTAACCAGTTTATGAAGAATATTAAGAGAAGAAAGAGAATGCTCAAAATGTTTGGAATAGACATTTCATCTCTTGGTGAAGAACTAGAAAAAGAACTTTCTATGTAAGTGAATAGATATGAACTCAAGCTTCAACAACATACTAGACGTAGTGAGAGAAATACTATCGAAATACCCTTTATGCGATAGATGTTTAGGAAGACTATTTGCACAGATAGGTCATGGCTATACTAATACCGAGAGAGGATACATACTTAAACATGCACTACTCTATGATATTGTATACAAACTAAAACAGCATAGCATTGAAGTTGATGATAAGCTCAAAAATCTAGTTTTAAACCTAGGATCTATAGCTAGAGATCTTGTTGAAGATCTAGGCTTAACAAGTGAAAAAATAGAGGGGATTCAGTGTGCAATCTGTAATGGTGTCTTGGATAAGCTGATCGAAGACTATGCAAAGAGAGTAGGTGAAATACTTCAGAGAAGTGGTTTTAAGACCTTTATAATTGGTGTTAAACCTCCACGTAGAATCGTAGAGAATGAGTTAAAGCTAGTTAAAGAGTTTAACCTAAGTTTTTGGGAGAGTGTTAAGAATGAATTGAAGCGAGAGATAGGCAAGAGAGTTCGTGATCTCTATGGTCTTAAACCTGATTTCGAAGATCCACAAGTAATAGCGGTTATAGATGTTGATGAAGATTCAATACATCTTGAAATACCATCAATGCTTCTATACGGTATATATTGGAAACTCGGTAGAAGGATATCCCAGGTTCCCTGGATAACGAAGAATGGACGTAGAAAGTACCCTCTCTCCATAGAGGATGTGCTTCAAAACATCGTAGATCTGTTTCAGGGTGAACGAGCTGTATTTCATGGAGCTGGAAGAGAGGATGTCGATGTTAGGATGTTGGGATCTGGAAGACCATTTGTTTTAGAGATTAGAAAACCATTGAATAGAGATGTAGACTTGGCGACAGTAGAGAACAAGTTGAATAGTGTTTGTCCATGGATGAAATTCAGGTTGTTTATGAGAGTAAACAGAGATTTCATTGGTAGATTAAAAGAGAGTAGTCCTAGAAGTTACAAAGTCTATAGAGCTTTAGTTATGACGAGAAATCCTGTAACTCCTGAAGATCTTAGAAAACTTGAAGAGTTTTTCCGAGATCGTGTAGTAACTCAAAGAACACCTACGAGAGTTCTTAGAAGAAAAAAGGATTTGATAAGGCGTAGAAAAGTTCTCGAAGTAGCAACATCTATGATAACACCAACTATATTTGAAGCTCTCATACGTTGTGAAGGAGGACTCTACATAAAAGAACTTGTTTCAGGTGATAACGGTAGAACAACACCTAGTTTCTCAGAGGTATTGAGAACAGAAGCTATGTGCATAGAACTAGATGCTGTCTATGTTCAGAAGCAAATATAAATATCTCTTAACACTCAATTACCAAGCTCGGATCTCTAAAACGAGGGGGCACTATGGTTAAAGCACCTAAGGGATTAAGGCATAGAACAAGAAAAGTATTTAGTAAAAGCATAAGAGAGAAAGGTGCAGTTCCACCTCTTAGTAGAATCCTTATCGATTATCGTGTTGGTGATAGAGTCTACATAGTAGCTGATCCTGCAATACATAAAGCAATGCCTCACCGTAGATACCATGGTAAAGTAGGTGTTGTTGTAGGTAAAAGAGGTCGAGCATACATTGTCCAACTAAAGGTAGGTTCAAAAGTAAAAACGCTATTCCTACTACCAGAGCACATGAGACCTGCATTCGATGTCAGTAGTAGGATTAAAGAGGTTATAGATGAACTAAAGAAGATTACAGAGGTTGTTAAGGCACAGAGAAAAGCTATGCTTAATATAGTGAAATCAATTGGTGGTATCGGAGGATCATAGCTATGAGCTATGAAATAATTGAGTATAAAGATATACCTATACAGATTGTGGAGAAGATAATAAAAGAAGAACTTGAAAAAGGAGTTCCAATACATGAGATAGCTAAATCAACATTTGAATATATAATTAGTGTAGAAAAGTGTAGACTTGATAACCCATATGAAGTCATAGAACAACTTCGTAGTCTAGGACTACAGGATACAACAATAGCTATGATCTTGAATGTAAGACCAAAAACTATAGATGAGCTTCGAACTCTTATGGTATTTGAGAAAGAGATGCCGGAGGAACCGACACTGAATAGAATTCTTGAAATACTTGATCAAGTATGTAAGTAGATAGGCTAGACATAGATTCTTGATAAGAAGAGTACATAGATCTCCTCACGCTTAACTATAGTGGTGTCCTAAATTTGAGACGTAAACCCATGAAAGGTTTTCGAAGACCGATAGTCAAAGATGAGTTTGGAGTTGTCCTAGACTATATGCCCTATGGAAATCCATCTGATAGACATCCACATCATAGATCTAGAGCTATTGCACAGGTAATTGGAACAAAGTACTTTTCACTCGTAGAGATATTTCCTCTAAAGAATGTACAGTTATCAATTGGTGAAAGAATACCCATAGCATCATCACCTGAAACACCAGGTCATCCAATATCCGAGAGAATAACATATGAAGACTTAACATCTGTTGCTAGAGATAACCTACCAAAGATCTTAAGAGATATAGTGATTCAGAAAGAACGTGTATTTGTTGCATTCTTCAATGTAGCTGAACCAATAAACATAAGACTTCATAGTCTAGAACTTCTTCCAGGTGTAGGTAAAAAGACTTTGATGGTAATACTCGAAGAACGTAATAAAAAACCATTTGAATCATTTGACGATATTCAGAAGAGAACTAGGATTAATGATCCAGCAAAACTGATCGTGGATAGAATACTATCTGAACTTCAAAGAACAGAGAAATACTATCTCTTTGTAGATCCATATCCACCATCACCAGAATATGTAAGACTCTACTATCTAGAGAAGCTCTATGAGATAACAGGGTATAGTGAGCCCTGGTAATGAATTTCGGTATAGAGTTAAAAGATATCAAGTCTATGATGAGAAAACTAGGTATAAAACCTCGAAAAAGTCTTAGCCAAGTCTTTCTATTCAATAGATATATACTGAAAAAGCTTTCTCACATTATCGCCCAGAATATTGCTCATGAGAACACAATTCATATTGTTGAGATAGGTGCAGGTCCAGGTAATCTAACTCTTTTTCTATCTAGGCTACTCCTTGAGACAATGCCTAGAAAATACATAGTGTCTATAGAGATTGATGAGAGATATACTCCAATACTTCAGATACTCCAGGAAAAGCTTCTTAATGTCGACTTTGTGATTGGAGATGGTGTAGCGATACTCAACTCTTTATCAAGACCATGT
>CAZUDD010000017.1:0-13436 GCA_964619665.1 uncultured Desulfurococcaceae archaeon
TAGTTTTGAAAGCTTCTAAAGAATGGATTAGAAAGAGCTTTCGCTATCTAGATCCTGAAACCCATGTAATAATAGACTATAAGATAGGTCAAGGCAGTGTAGATCTTGTAGGACTTTTCGAGTTAGGCAAAAGGAGGGTTCCTTTAGCAAACGATACTAGTTTTGGTATAAGCTTTGCACCGCTATCAACACTTGAAAGACTTGTACTAGAGACAGAGAGATTCTTAAACTCAGAAAAGTTAAAGAAGGAACTTCCAGCTGTTGGTGAAGATGTTAAGGTCATGGGTTTAAGAACAGGTAATAAGATAACATTGACTGTTGCTACAGCTATAGTATCCAGACATGTAAGGGATAAAGATGAGTATCTTGCAATAAAAGAGGAAATAAAAGAAAAGATTCTAGATTTATCAAGAAAAATTGCACCGAACTACGATGTTAAAGTTTATGTAAATGTAGCAGACAAACCAGAACATGGTATATACTATCTAACAGTCACTGGTACATCAGCAGAACACGGTGATGATGGTGCAACAGGTAGAGGTAACAGAGTCAATGGATTGATAACTCCTATGAGACCAATGAGTTTAGAAGCTACAGCTGGCAAAAACCCCGTTAGTCATGTAGGAAAGATATACAATGTTGCTGCTAAGATCATAGCCAACAAGATATATCATGAAGTTAAAGATGTTAAAGAAGTATACGTTGGTATACTTAGTCAAATAGGAAAACCAATTGATGAACCCCTAGTTGTAGATATCAAGCTAGTACCTCTTGAAAAACTTACGAATGACATGGTAAACGAAGCTAAGAGAATTACAGAGGAAGAACTTGCCAATATCACAAGCATAACCGATCTAATATTAAAAGAAGAGACAGAGTTATTCTAATTCATCGTTTTTTGAATAGTCTTCTTGTTCATCTCTTGTAGTATTGAGTATACTTTCTCGATATTCACGGATTATCTGTAATAGCTTATCTTTATCAAGTGTTTGTCTTTTCATTTTCTCGATGCGCTTATTCTCAACAATACTCTTTGCTAAACGGATTTTCTCATCAAGAACAGAATTCTCGATCAGAACAACATCATCGAATTTTTCAACAACATCTATACCACAATATACTGGTATTTCCTTATCTGCTAAGATATCAATTATATCTTTGTTTCTACATGATTCAAAGATCACAACAACACCGAGTTTAGATAGCTTATCTAGAACATCAAGATCTATAGCATCCTGTTCAACTACAACTATACTAGTCTCTCTAAGTAGATCTTCAATAGATGATATTGAACTGTTGCTTAATCTCTTAACATACGGGACTACCCTAAGTCTACTTAAGGCAATGTCTCTTAATAGAGTACCGAACTTCGAAATTATATTTCTATTCCTTATAAGTTCCTGTTCAACTTCATAGAGATGATTTCTTAAAATCTTCAATCTATCCCTTAATTCTTCTGTTGCTCTCTTAATCAATACTTCTAGATCTTCTGATGGTCTAGAGGTATACCTTAGTTCAAATTCGAGTTCTTCCAGCTTCTTCCTCAGATTCTGTACTTCTTCACGTAACAACTCCTTCTCTCTTAAAACACTTTGGAGTTTCTCTTCTAGTTCCTTAACTCTATCTCTGCAAGAAGTAGAGTCTTCACGTAGAAATTTCTTCAGTATCGCTTCAGTATCTTTAGAATATGGTTCTCTAAATTCTTCTTCTAGGTATTGATCTAGGGCATACTCAATAACTTGACTTATGGATTCACCTTTGATAAGTAGCACCTTAAGCTCATCTACATCAACATCTATTCCTAGTTCAGCTATCTTTCTTTCAATTTCATTAAATTTCTTTTCATAGTGTTTGAATGCCTTTATGGCTGCTGCAAGAGCATCACGGATATGTGTTGTTTCTACTCTTATATTTTGTCCAGATCTCTTTCTAAACCATTCAATTAATTGTTCTTTTTCTGCAACACTAAGGGATTTAGGTGGTACATAGAGTTGTGCTCCTAGACTTGCACATAATTTCTTGACAGTTTCAGGTGGAGGATTCTTATCGCAGGCTATTATCACAGGTATTCCTATACTGTATATCAGGTTGGCGATTCTGGCTCTATCTAAATCTTTTGACGACTCTAAGAAGAGAAGTCTTGAAGATAGATCGAGTATTGCAATACCTGTTTCAATTCCTGGATCTACACCAACTATGACATATCTTCTAGAGGTTACTTTACCACTATTATCTAGGAATAGAACAGCTCTATACTCTGGTCTTATCACTATCCTTACATCATGACCTCTAACAGGTTTTACAATATCATTTAAAGCACTTCGAGGTGCATAAACAATAAAGACAGCACTATCTAGACCACCAGCACTACGTCTAAGTATGAGGTCGTAGTTGATACCTGCTTTATCAAGAGCATCACGGATATTTCTAACAACTTGAAGAATTGCTGTTCTCATACCACGTACGTATCTATTAGCACTACTTCCTCCTGAACCTACACTTCTACCTCTTGAGACAATGATACGAGTTCTATATTCAACAGCACGAATGGGTGTTCCAATACCTTTCAATGCCAATAATGCATTTATATAAGCAGTTTGAAGCGGTGGTGGTTTTGAGTGAAGTTCTATACCTAATTTTAATGCTTGTGATTTTAAGTCAACAAACGTGCCTTTATCTACTGTAACCTGGTATAACTCGATATCCGATGGTAGTAATGATAACAGTTTCGCTATCTGTCTAGAATTTTCAGCTAACTCAAATACATTATCAACACCAATTCTCTTAACATGGTACTCCCAAGCAATCCTTATAACTCTCTTTAACGGAGCTTCGTTTGTTTCATATATTACTCTACCATCGCTGTCAATTACAACAACAGCATAGAGAGGTCTTGAAGTAGATGAGAGGGGGCTTCCCTTGGCTATATCTATACCCATTACATTGAATCTTGAAGCCACACACTATCCCTAGGCTAGAGCTACACTTACTATGGAGTACTCACTAGTTAAGTGGAGTTAAAACATATTTAAGTACGTCGTCTGGATTAATTTCGAGATCAAATTTCTTTCTGAAGAACCTAACAATATACTTTACATCTCGTTCTAGAAGCTTTTGAGCTGTTGGATGTGTTACAGCTACATATTGAGGCCAATCAATTATTATAGGTACTTCACCTTCTTCTCTAAACTCAACAATAATATTGAATTCACTCAAATCTCCATGAACAATCTTGGCCTTCCAATAAGCTTGTCTAACTGCTTCGATTATCGCATTAAAGACTTCCTTAGGTTTTTCAAGCTCCTTTACCTCATAGAGTTCAACACCCTCGATATAGTTTATAACAACAGCATGTAGAGCTCCACCATAGAGTTTCGGTATATATGGTACCTGAAGATCGTTTAAGATCTTTAGTGCTTCACGTTCTCTCCTACCGGCAATAATACTTCTAGATAACCATGTTCTTTTCTCGAAATCTACACCATAGTCTCTTACTAAAACAGCTTTTCTAAAACTCGTTCTACCGATTTTATAGAATTTAACAGCTACAAGCTCATCATTTTCAGACAGACCACTATAGATATCACTTTCTTTACCTACTCCAATCTTATCTCCTAATGCTTTTAGAATACCTTTATTGACTAAGATTTTTAGAGCATAACAGTCTAAGCCTACAGATTTCAATCTGTAGGCATTCATATTTGGATGTCTTTCAATTACACCTAGTTTATGGAGTTTTCTAAGTCTTGCATCAAGTTCTTTAGGTGTAAAGCTAAGTTTTTTTGCAATGAATTCAATAGGTATATACTCGAACCTCTTTAAATTTTTGACAAAGAATTTCAGTAGTTTAAAGTCATCTTTTGTCAAGCTTCTAAATATTGTTGCAAGTCTCAAGAGCTATGCTCACCATGGCTATGAGTCTTAGTGTGTAGCGAATCCTATGTCCATATATCTCTATCGTTATTAAGCTTAATAGCATAGCTTAACCATGAATACTATGTGATTGAGTGAGAATCTTGAAGTATCTATGTATAAAAAGGAAATGTTGTTTAGACGTACAACGCTATTCAAAAATTCTCGATAATATCACTGTTTTTGAAAAGAGCTTAAAGGTAAATGTTAAGGATCTAGCTAGTGTATGGTATAAAGACCTTCAATTGATAAAAAATGCTTTGATAAAAGTTATCAATAGCATTGATGCTTTGAATAAGAGGTTTAAGCATATTCGATCAGTCAATGAGTTAACAGATGTGGACACTATTGTGAATACGCTGACAAATGTATTGAATAGACTTATCGAGTGCTATAATATTCTTCATAGACTAAAAGATGAAGTTAGTGTAGATAGTGTACTGAACGATACATTGATTAGTCTCGTTAGTGAGATCTGTATAACGACATTTAATGCAATGCATTTCGTTACAACATTACCTAGCATAAATCGAGATTCAATTGGTAGAATAGCTTCAGCAATAGCTAATGCATTATTATTGACATTTCTGTACATAGATAGAGAGGAAATAAGGCACCAGTTAAAGCTATGTTTAGGAGATGAAGAATCCCGCGCTCACGACCACTAAGGGATGAGATTATACGCGGCCGCCACTGATCCCATAGTCATAGACTTCTTCTAGGTTTCATCAATATTGAGTATAGTGAAGGCGCTAAAATGCAGGTGGTTAATGCTAAAACTATGAGGGTACTGTATTCCTCTATTGATAGCAAACCCTTTTCTCTTAAGATGTTGAGAAGTGCTGCTTCAAGAGCTCCTCTACCAATCATAGCTGTTCCTACACCAAGAAGTGTTTCTGAACCTCTATACAGTATGAATGCCGATACACCACATCCTATGAACTTGCCTGCTATGGCTACTGTTAAAAGGATTGAGAATAGGTATGGATCCACTGATTGAGGTACCATTACTAGGCCTACGTATGTGAAGAATAGTGGTAGTGCTAAAGCTTCAAGAAATGTCTTTAGTTGATCAACAAAATCAGCTATTGTAGCTTCAGTGATCAGTAATGGATCATGGACTTCTCTTCCTCTACCCATGATAAGACCAGCGATATAGGCTCCAATTAACTCACTTAATCCAACAGAATGAGCTATTAAAGCAAGTATTGCGAGTAGTGCCATAGAAGAGGATGCAAATACTATTATATTTCGAGATACATACCTATAGAATGTCCGTGGTTTCTTCACTAAAATCTCGCTTATAGCTATGGCTATGACTATCATCGTTATGGATAGTACTATAGTTTTAGATATATCAAGCATCGATATCCCTTGGATAGTTGTCGCAGTTATAATGCTTAAAACTATGACTGAAACAACATCATCGACAATACTAGCCCCTATCGTTATTGACTTTATCCTTTCTCTACGTTCACTGGCCATAACTACAGCTACAGTTTCAGAAGCTGTATTTGAAAGAACAGCCGATATTATTAGCGATTTTATGGTTTCAAATCCTAGTGCTTTAAGTACGAGATAGCTAAGCATAAACGTTACAGCAACACCTGTTAATCCAACAAGTACAACTCCATGGAATCTCATTCTCAATTCATTAAAGTTTGTCGTCAAACCTGTGTAAAACATAAGGAGTAGTAGACCTAAATACGCTATAGCTTCCAGTTGAGAGTTGGGTATAACAAGTGATAGAAGTGCAGGACCTAGTACTGTACCTGCAATTATATGAGCTACTACAGGATTTACTCGTAGTCTCGTAGTCACAATTTCTAACGTTTTAGCTAGTATCAATAGCAACGCTATATACATCAACAGAGATTCCATAGTTACCTCATCCTTAAAATCGTATCCAAATCCTTCTCAATGAATTCAGAGACACCAAGTAAGCATTTATATCATGCCTTTTTTAAGTGTGTTGATAAATCATTTCGTGAGTAGGAGTAGCTCCATAATAGTTTTGGCTATAAGGGGTTAAGAATATGAAGTCCCTGAAGAAACTAAGCGTATTCAGGAATATACCAACATATGCCAAGATTCTATGCATAAGTATAGCATTGCTCATATTCTTCAATATAATATCATTGAAACTCTATACGGAAACTCTACAGAGGTTATCCTATGTAGAGTCAGAATTAAAGGATAGTGCAAAACATGTACTACAACGTTTAAGCAACAATCTAAAGGATTTATCAACACAACTACAGATATGTAGATATCAAGGATATATCGATGAATTCACATTGAGAGAAGTTAACGATAGTGTTGAATTAACAAGAATAGCAGTCTCAATGATAAAACAACTTTCAACTATCTCAGGAAATGATGAACTTAAAGAGCTAATTCATAGTCTTAAAAGACTAGAAATGTTCTTAACATTTCTCTACATGAATCTATCGAAGGATAGGTATCTAGAAAGAATAGACATAGATATCATATCCTTAACATTGAAATCTGCATCAAATACCTTGATGGATATATCTAGGGATCTCGACTATATCAATACGACGGCTATCAAGGATCTTGAGCTAAAACTTACTGAATTTGTGAGGTAGACATATAGTGAATTAATTACCACTACTTGAATACCGTATTTGGGATTAGTAATGCTTTTAAAAGGTGTTAGAGTTCTAGATCTTAGCCATACACTTGCTGGACCTTTTGCAACTATGGTTTTAGCTGATTTAGGAGCTGAAGTTATAAAGGTAGAACCTATTCATGGAGATGAGACAAGAAGTTGGACTCCAATAGTTGAAGGTGAAAGTGCGTACTTTCTATCCATAAATAGAGGTAAGAAGAGTATAGCTATAAACTTAAAACATCCAAAAGGACGTGAAATAGTCTATAGATTGGCAACGATATCCGATGTCTTAATAGAGAACTTTAGGCCGGGTGTACCTGAAAAACTAGGTGTTGACTATAAAACAATAGTTAGGTATAATCCAAAGATAGTCTACTGTAGTATAAAAGGATTCAAACAGGGTAGTATATATGAGTCTTTACCAGCTTATGACTTAATTCTACAAGGCTTAAGCGGGTTGATGATGAGTACTGGTACAGAAAATGATCCTCCGATACGTGTAGCTTTTGCACTCTTTGATGTTATAACAGGTCTTTTAGCTACAACATATATTCTTGCAGCACTATTCGCAAATGCAAGACCTATACACATCGAGATACCTATGTATGATACAGCCATATTCTCTATGTGCTATATTCCAATGATATATCTTCTAACTAAAAGAACTCCTAAACGAATGGGTTCTGCACATCCATCAATAGTACCCTATCAAGCGTTTAGAGATTCTCAAGGAAAATGGTTTATTGTAGCAGCAGCTAACGATAGGCTTTGGAGACAACTATGTAAAGCTCTTAAAATAGAGTATCTAGCTGAAGATAAAGAATTCAAAACGAATCCTGATCGAGTTAAGAATAGAGATAAACTCATAGAATTACTGCAAAGGATATTCCTTGAGAAACCACGAGATTACTGGATCAAGATACTAAGAGAATATGGAGTACCAGCTGCACCGGTATATGAACTTGATGAAGTCTTTAGTGATCCATACGTAGTTTCACAAAATATTGTTGTGTTTCAAAACCATAAGAAATTAGGTAGAATTCCACAACTAGCACAACCAGGTTATTTCAATGGAAAGAGATTGATGACTTCTAAAGCACCACCAACTCTAGGTGAAGATAGTTACGATATACTGAGAAACATTGGGTACAGTGATAAAGATATAGAGAACTTTAAAAAAGAGGGCGTTATATTGTGAAGACTATCTACAAGGACCAAACTTGGCTATATGCTTTGTGTATACATATATGCGCTGAATCTCATTGAGTATCTTTAGAGCTTCCATACCACAAGACCTCAGTTCTTTGAAATCTTTTGCTTTAGCAATCTCTCCTAGAAGCTCATACAGCTTTAGTTTATGTTCTCTAATCTTCGAAATACCTATACTTATCTTCATAGCTCTTAATCTACATCCACGCTTTAACTCTCTATCTCTCAAAATTGATAGTTCTCTAATCCTTTTATCAACTAAACTTAGTGCTCTTCTTATTCTATCAGCAAGTCTCTCCTTAACACGCTCAAATACAAAGTATCTCATGATCATTTTCTTAATCTTAATCAACTCTGCTCTTACATATGCTACCCTAACGTACAAAGTCTTGAATTCATCTTTTGATATATTTTTAGTTGTATTCAATTCGTTGTATATGGATGCTAATTCGCTACTTAAATTATCTAGTTTTTGTAGTATGTTTTCAGCTAACGATTTATTCTTTGGATAGACATAGTGTTTAACAGCAATTCTGAGTATGCCTATTGTTCTATTCAAACATTTTATGGTATGTAAGAGTCTTAACTTCAACTTAACTTCTAGTGGTAATTCATGACCTATCAATATCGATAGATAATGAAGTTCACTTAATATTCCAACTAGATACCTATGTGCTTCTTCATATTCACCTCTAGAAATTAAATCTTCAACTATATTGAGTTCTTTGGATATGTTAGTCAATAGCTCATGTATGTATGGATCCGTTATATTGTATTTTTCAACGATATTACTGAGAACTCTATATCCATTCTTAGCAATTCTCAGCATAATCTCCAAGTTTCTTGGAATAGAAGTTTTTTCTGCAATTGGTACGGTGCTAACAGCTGTTAAAGGTAGCACTAGTATGACTGTCAACGCTAATCCTATTACGAGGTTCTTCATATGGACACCTCGATATTCACTATAGTTGTTTTAGTATATACGAACAGTGTTTCACCTGTGTTGCAAGATGTTGAAACATATAGTTATCGAATTGATCTTTGTAATGCTTTAAGTCCTTTATCAGTTATAACGACAATAACTCTTCTTCCTTCACTACGTAGCTCTATAAAACCGTCATTCTTTAACCTTTGTATTCTTCTCCAGACAGTGGATTTACTTAAACCTATTTCTTTAGCAATATCAGATATAGATTTAGGTTTTTGTGCTATACACTTCAGAATCTCTAAATCTCTTGAATCCAAGTAAAATGTGCTAGGAATCTTTCTACCATGTCTTTCTACTACAGAGCTACCCCTTCTCTTTCTTAAAATCGTTATCACCACGACAGATACGATGACTATAGAGAGAATGATGATTATTGGCCAAGAGATTGTAGGTACATATGCTTCTCTATATGGAGTGGTGGTTGTAGCTACATATGTTTGCAGTGATATTGTTAGATGGTATATACCTTCGCTAAGGTTCAAAACTGTCATATCGTCGTATTCACTCACTGTAAAAACGGCATTAGGAGTACTCTCATCTATCGATATTCCTAAGAGTTTAACATTTTTCGATATTAGAACTCGTGCTCTATAACATGGTTTTAATGTTATTGATACAATGTTATCGATTAAGGGTGTTGTATTCACTATGTACTCAATGGTTATTGAGGTACTCTGATTATATGTATACACCACTATTCTATCATCGATGTATTCATAATCAAGAGGTTCCCTATTTTCGTCATACACTATTATGCTATAAGGTATGAGGTCATCTTTCACACATACGTTTACTGTTGTTTCGTTGAACATATCGCTAACAGTAATTCTACACCTTACAGTTCCATCTACATCTATGGTGTATAGAATCGATACATTGCTAAGACTACTAGCTGTACTATGTATAGAGATCTCTGTTGCTATGCAGAGTGTCAATATCAATAACAATGTTATACAATTTTTCGCAATATGCATTATGAGCCACACTCTATATACATAACAAGCATTCTTCTGCTAAAATGTTTGTAAACATTTTAGCAGGTTGAAAACGTTAATGCTTATAGTACTATTTAGAGCTAGCATGCATAGCGTATGGAGGTGTAGAGAGGTGAAATCCCAATGATTCGCTATCGTGTTATAAGACTTGATGTCAGCAAGAATAGCTATAGGGTTGACGAATATGATCCCAGGGATGTTCTAGGACCTGTAGATCTAGGAGTAAAACTACACTTAGAAGAATTCGAGAGTTGGAGATACCCAGTATTCGATGAACATAATATTGTTGTTTTAGGGGCAGGTCTTTTTGCAGGTAGTAAACTATTTGGTACTCATAGATTAATAGCAGTGTTTAGAAGTCCTGAATCCAAGGTACTTCATGTTTCTGCTATGGGTGGTGCTGCCTATAGATTCATTGGTTGTGGTGCGCATGCTCTAGTTATTGAGGGTAGAGCTAAGGAATACACTATGGTGTTTATTAAAGGTGATGAAAAGGGTGTACAGAATATTAAGCTAGAGACTATCGATAGTGAAGAACTTGAAAAGATATTTAAGGGTTATGGAGGCTTAGAGGGGGCCTACGCATTAGAAAAATGGATCTTAGATAATTACTGGGACTTCATAAAAGAGAATAGAGCTAGACCAATAGTTGTAGGCCCAGCAGCTCTAAAGACCATTATGGGTGCACTTGTATCCGTAGACATAGACTATGAAAAGAAGGACCTAGTCTTAGGATCAGAAGATTTTGCCGGTAGAGGTGGTGCTGGAAGTGTTCTAGTACAGGCACACAATGTAGTAGCGATAGTTGCAGGTGGTAAATGGAAGCCAAGAATATCGCCTCTCGATGATATAGGGACTATAGATAAGATTGTGAAGAATAAACATGGAAAAGATTATGCTCAAGTAGTTCTTGAGAAAACAAAGAAATATCGATTTGACCCAGGTGTTGGTGCTGGTGGAACATTCGGTGTAAACTATCCTAGCTATAAAGAGCTTCTACCATACTTCAACTACAACACGATATACCTTGGAAAAGATATAAGGTTGAAAATTGCAGAGTTACTACTAGATCATTTCTGGAAACCATTTAAGATCGAGGTGTTCGAAGAAAAGAAGATTTGGCGTACTTGTGGAGAGCCATGTCCTATTGCCTGTAAAAAGGTATGGAGAGATAAGAAGGTTGATTATGAGCCATTCAATGGTTTAGGACCACTGATAGGCGTTATGAAGTTAGATCTTGTTAGAGAACTTGTTGATCTAGTTGATAAACTTGGATTTGATGCTATTAGTATTGGTCATGTAGTTGCATGGTTGTTAGAGTGTGTCTATAGAGGTCTACTTAAACCAGAAGAAATAGGCTTAAGTGAAAGACCTATACTTGATCCACATCTACTAAATGTGGATTTATGGTCAAAGAATGCATCGTTAGCTAAAGAGATAATTATAGGGTTAATAGAGAAAAAGAATGAAATTCTAAAACTAATTGCAGAACAAGGCATTAGATCAACTGCTAAAATCCTTAGCAAAAGATATGAGATTAGAGTTAGAGATTCAGGAATAAAGTTTGAAGATCTAGCAGTCTATGCATGCTTTGGCGATGATGGTTATATGCCACCAAACTATTATTGGACTTTAGGATTTGTTGTCCCAATATATGTTACTGGAAGATACTGGACAAATTATGAGCATAGCTTTACAGAACCAGAAGAATTTGCAAAACATGTATTCGTGCGTATTATCAAAGAGTATGAACTCGATAATGCTGGTGTATGTAGATTCCATAGAGGTTGGATTGGACCACTTCTATCAGAGTTATATGCATTATTGGGTATAAGTATAGATCTCGATAAACATGCCGAAGAAGTATATAGAAAAATTGCTGAATATGCTAAGAAAGCAAAGTATGAACCACAATATCCAGACTCTGAAAGAACCAAAGATCTATTCGTTACATTAGCTAGAGAAATGAACTCAGCAACATGGCTTACGAAGTTCACCAAGGATAAAGATAATGGTGTTCGTGAATGGTGGAATAGATTCTATGAATCCTTTATAAAGATTCTTAAGCTTGGATAGCAGTTCATTGTATAGGTAGATCAACTTCTCTTTTTATGATGAAAGGGATGCCGAACTAGCTGAATAGATGAAGAAGGTCTTCTCTACTGATACAACAATCAATACTCAAGATATTTTGGAGATATTTAGAAGTATAGTTATGTTGTTCTTGGGATAACTAGATGAAAGCTATTGTGTTAGCTGGTGGCTTTGCAACACGACTAAGACCCTTAACCTTTACCAAGCCAAAGGCTCTACTACCAATACTAGATAAACCATTACTTGACTGGATCCTTGAGGGTATTAGGAATGCTGGTATAAGAGATGTAATCGTATCTGTTAGATATCTAGCTAATCAGATTAAGTCTAGGTATGGTGATGGAGCAGACTATGGATTGAGAATTCTCTATGCAGAGGAAGAGAGACCTCTAGGTGATGCAGGACCACTAAAATTTGTGCATGAGAAATATGGTCTTGATGAAACATTCATTGTTATATATGGTGATGTCTTTTCAGATATAGATCTCAGGAAAATGATTGATTATCATAGAAAGAAAAATGCAATTGCAACGCTAGCTCTAGCTGAAGTATATGATCCTAGTCGTTACGGAATAGCATCTCTCGATAGTGAAGGTCGTATCATAAACTTTGTTGAAAAACCATCATTTGAAGAAGCACCTTCAAGATTAGCAAATGCAGGTGTATACATATTCGAACCAGAAGTAGTAAGATTTATTCCTGAAAAACCAAGACCAAAATTAGCTAAGGATTTAATACCAATCTTAATAAAAACAGGATCTGTATATGGTTATATACATAGAGGTGTTTGGAGCGATATTGGTATACCTCAAGATTATGCAAAAGCCAATTTTGAGGCTTTGAAAAAGTATTTTCCAAAAGGGTTCATTGGTCAAAATACTGATATAGGATCAAACGTTGAACTAATACCTCCATACTATATAGGCAATAATGTTAAGATAGATAAGAACAGCGTTATTGGGCCTATGACTATACTGAATAACAACGTCAAGCTATATGAAGGTGTTAGGATTATAAATAGCATTGTGTTTAGCGGTACAATAATAGAGAGCTATAGCTATATAAGAGGTGCTATCATAGGAGAAAGAAGTTACGTAGGTAGATGGAGTCGTATCGAAGAAGGTGTTGTAATGGGGGATGAAGTAATTGTATCTGAAGGAATCTACATAGCCCCTAAGGTAACGATATCGCCATACAAAGAAGTTGATCACAACATATATACGGAGGGTAGAGTCATACTGTAGCCCACTATCGATTACCGGTTGAATTTCCTGTCATAGATATCCATAGAAAGCACGTGATAGATATATAAGCTTTGTTAAAGGTATTAGAGCTAGGAGAGAAGAATTCTCCTCTAAACGTTTAGGTGATAGCATGAGTCTTATGAAGAGACATAGACTATCGGAATAGTATCCCTAACTCTCAAGATAGTGCTAGCACTGTTCTTTGTATTCCTAGCATTTAAAGATCTTGCAAACGACAGAATATACACAGTACTTTTTACGTTATTAGCTTTAGAATACATACTAGATCTAACATTAGAGAAGAGATAAAAAGCTCTTTATAGAATAAATGTTATTGGCTTAGTAGAGCTAATTTATAC
>CAZUDD010000018.1:0-13406 GCA_964619665.1 uncultured Desulfurococcaceae archaeon
ACATTGGAGAAGTAGTGAGTTTACTAATGTAAAAAACGGAATTGTATTGTGAAGAATTGAGGGTTAGATTACCTTCTTGCAACAGCAGCTACAACTATAGCTATGATTGCTACGAGTATTATTCCGCCAAGAACTGCTAATCCCTCTGTTGTTGTATACCATGGTGCAGCTACTGTCTTGGGTATGGTTGTTGTCTCAGCCTTAGTTACAGTCATTGTTGTTGTGTGGTACACAGTTGTTGTTTTGGGTGCTGCTAATACGAAGCCGTATATTCTGGCACCCCATAGGACAATGTTTTTAACAAATTGTGGTCCATCTAGTTTAACACCGTGATACTCTGTTATCCACATACCTCTATAGTGATCGAAGGGTGCTTCAACACTTAGAATAACTAGATTATCTTTTTCTGGGAAGTATTCAGCTGCCATGAGCACGAAGGAACCTTCTTCACCAGGCTCATATGCATGAGGTGTTGGTGCTACGAACTCTACTATTGCACCTTTATCACTTGTTCTAGCAATTCTATATATCGTTGGTAGTGGTTTGGGACCTGTTGGCTTTAGCTTATACCACTTACCATCTATTTCAACTGCTATGACTCCAGGTCCATGGAATAGAACAGGTTTTGATACACCAAACTTTAGGAATACTAGTTCTGGATCTGGATCGATTATTGCTGCAACTCTATAGGGTTTACCACAATTGCTTTCTCTATCCACTGCCTCTGCATGGTCATTTCTTAGATGTGAACCTACAGCTTTTAGTACCTTATTTGCATTGGGTATACGTTTATAGTCACCGCCTCTATAGTCGCTATCACCGGTTACCCATAGAGTTTTACCACCTTGATCAAACCAACGCTTTATGACATCAACGGCTTTATCGGAGATGTTCTTGGCTATATCTACCTGAACATATATTAGCATAACTGCGTCCTTAATATCATCGAAGGTCATTTCATCGCTATCTGTGATGATCTTCCACTCAACTTCTGTAATGTTCTTAATCATGTATTGGAGTTGCACAAGTGCACTAGCATTTAGTGCTCCATCAGCAATTACTACGACTAGTGGTTTCTCTGCTTTAACAGTTGTGCTTATTGGTATAGCTGGTATTATGAGGGATACTAGAATTAATGCTATAGCTAGTCTAGAGAGTTTGACCAAGCCCTACACCTCGTCATGACCTTGTCATGAACAGAGTTTAAAAGCGTATTGGTTTTGATTTCGTAATACATTTACATATGTGAGATAAAAATGTTCTTTGTTAAGGAGTTGAGGTTCATCTACACATATACATAGCGTATTGAAGCTATCTCCTTCTACGAAGCATAACTCCAGCAGCAATAGCTAGTAATGCTATGAGTACACCAATACCAATTAGGGTCCAGGAAATTTGTGGTCTTGCTGTTGTTGGAGACACTGAAGTGGTTGATGATGGTACTGAGCTAGGAGTTGATGTAGTAATCGATGTGTTGGTAATACTTGTAGCAGGTGTTGTCGTTGTCATGGTTTTTGTTGTGAGCTCGCTCACTTTGAATACCTTCTCAAGAGTATTGTTTGCAAAGTCCTTAACTATGATCTTTATGAGCATACTAGGTGCTATCAATGAACGCTTGATCCAGAAGTAATAGACTATTTTTCCATTTTTGCTCTCATCTTCTGATAGATCTTTTAGCGCTGGTTTAAACCATGTTTTTCCACCATCGTTACTAAGAAGTATTTCTACATCTTTAACACCCCAACCACTATCACTAGTAATAATCCTACCTATCAACCAATTCTCTACTTTTCCAACTATGGGTGCAGAAACATCGAGATCCAAACTCTCTATAATTGGTTTTTCTGTATCGTCTATACTTGTAATGGTAAACCATATACCTGACTTAGGTGGTACACTAACATTTTCTATAACGACGAGGTAGTATTTCGGTAACTCGAGGACTTTATAGTTTACCTTAGGTACAACACGATATTTCGATATTGGTACATCCTTAGAAACTCTAAACACTATCTTTACGTTGTAGAACCATTGATCTAGAGGATTATTGAGTTTAAATGAGACAACACGTGATGTACCATCATTTCTAGGTGTATAGTAGAATTCTATGATGCCTAGTTTGTATGGTATAACACCTTCACCACTATCTATTGGAATATCAGTTGGATAATCAGTGAAAGATTTACCACAACAGGTAAGTGTATTCTCATCTATGGTGCCATTGCTATAGATGTATATGAGCCTAAAACCTCTTGGTACATACTCAGGAACGTCATATGGAACACCAGTTACTGTGATGAAGTATATCTTTCTGCCTCTATACTCTACAACCACGTTGAGATCCTGATGTATATGCCCAGACAACACGAGACTTACATTGTATTTTAGTATTGTCTCAAATAACAGTCTAGCTTCTACTACGTGTTCAGTCCAGCTACGATATATGTATCCATTCCTTAGTAAATAATCGAAAGTCTCGTTGATATCTTTAACCTCTATGTACCATAACTTTCTATGCTTACACTTTACAGAGAATAGTGGGTGATGCATATAGACTATCTTTACTTTTTTACCTGCATTTAGTTCAAGAACTTTTTTCAACCACTCTATTTGATGTATAGGTATCCATCCCTCTTTTCCAGTATCAAGCATTACTATTAAGAGCCATCCTAGATCTATAGTGTAGTTTCTATATCCAAAGAATGATATCCATACATCAGCTCTGCCTTCAGCATCGTATTCATGGTTACCTATACCCGCATAAGCTGGAACCCTAAGTTCGAGCCAGTATTTCAGGAATAGTTTCCATGCCGAAGCACTAGTAGGTGTTTCAACTTCATCACCACCAAATATCATTAGAGTTGGATTTAGAATATTGATAAGTCTAGCCATAGTCTTCCAATAAGGTTCACCAGCCGGTGTTTTTGTATCAGCGGTATAGAGTAGTCTAACAACTTTAGGCCAAGACTTTAGAACCCAAACACTATTAGGTTGTTCAATTGTTTTCTCTGTTCCATTCACTGAATACACTAGCTTTAAAGTGTAGAATCCTTCACTACAGTTTTCTGGAACATATAGATACACATTCAGGGTTTTCCAGGTACTGTTCCATTGAGATCCTATGAACTCTAGACTACAACTACTATACTCATTAACTAGAATAGCTCTATGAACTTCAACTATAGTATTATTCGAGTACCTAAATCTTAACTCGAGTTCTCTACCTAGAAGAACAGGTTCTGGTATACCCGGGTTGGGGTATACAAGCTCTAAAGCATAGTACTTGAGCTCTGAATAAGTTTTGACCATGTTAAAAATGCTTGGAAATACAGCTATAGATATCAATGTGATTAGAATTATTGTCGTGATGAATATAGATCGTCTCATGATATCACCACGACTAAGAACGCTAGTAGTGCTAGTGATTAATATCTTTAGACGCTCTTGCAAATTCATAGCTTTATCATACCTATGGATATATACCTGATGACATCTTCAAAATCACATAGTGTTGCACTAAACTCAGTACTTCTTTGAGACTAAGTGCATCCTCAGTAATGAGTTCAACATGTTGAGAAAATATTTTGCAAAGTTACTTGGATGTATAGATCTATAGAACACCACCAAGGCATTTCACTATGTTGAGAAGTTAGAGTTTCGATACTGTGAAAATAACGAAAATGTAGGTATACCCATTAAGCTTCATAAAGCGTTACGGATACTAGTGAATGGGGATTACATTGACTTTGAGTTTAGATGATGCGGTAATTCTCGCTATATCTCAAGGAGCGAAATCAGCTAAAGACATTGCTCAGATACTAAACGTAGATGAAAATGAAGTAGAGAAAACTATTGAGAAACTCAAAGCCCTTGGATACATTGTTGAGAAAGAAGAAGGTTTTTGGATTTTTAAACATAGAGCTTACTACTTAACTAAGAAAGGTTTTGAAAAAGCTGAAGAACTTAAACAGAAACTAGAAGAGATAGCTAAATCTATAATGGATAAGGTTAAGGAGGGAGAGATTAAGTCACGAGAAGATCTGTATGCTCTCTATCCTGGAATAGATTATCTCATACCCCTTCTACTAATGTTTAATCTACTAGACTTATCATTACTACCCTTCTTAGCACTAGGGTTAAGTGAACCAGAACAAGATATGACTGAAGATGTATCAGCTGGAGATGTAGATCTTGATGAAGCTGATGAGTACTACGAGGATTTTGATGGAGTAGAACTCTGATCTTACTAGATTGGTAGAGAGATCTTTAGAATCCAGGCTACGAAAGATGAAGTTATTGGTAACGTCAAATTATCTTCAGGACTTAGCAGCTCTACTATTAACGCTGTAAAAGCCATTATTAGAGATGCAATAAAATCTCTGCATAGTATGTAGTATATGCTTAGCGATAATATCGTGGTTAACACTATTGATGTAAGACTATGTTTTGGTCTTAGCACCCTACCCCGAACTTTTAGCTCCACGAATTTAGGGTGAAGAGCTGTAAATATTGCTGAAAATCCATCTACTATAGCTAAGGTTATAATTCCATAGAATACATAGTCTGAGAATAGAACGTAGCTTATCATAACGGATAGAAGTGCAAATGTTATACATACATAACCATACCTTTTCTCATAGTCTCTCTCGATCTTGTCTATAAATCCATTGAATGCATAGACCATTCTCTCGAATGCGCGGTCCAGCGACTCGAAGTGTTTTGACCATGCCTTTAACTCAATACTCATTAACATCTTTCTTCTCAATTCATTAAATCTACTTGAAAGTGTTTTTCTAAAGTTTGGTATTCTAATCTGAAGACTATTAACAAGAGCTGCACCCAGCGTAAGAACTGTATAGATTATCAGTGGTTCATCTATACCGGGATTTCTTCCTATAATTGATTGTATGGGATGGAACAGGGGTATCAATAGTAGTAAAGAGAAGACTATGTGAAGAGTTTTACGTATTATAGTATAGCCTAGCTGTGACATAAACTAAACCCATAATTAGATGAATATATTACGGAATCGATAAAGAGATTTCAATGAATAGTTTAGGAGAGCGATACCTGCTATACCTATCAATACTATGGATATATTAGTTGTACTCATAGAACCTCTGATTATCGCTATGATAGTGTTAATAACTATTAGTAAGCTCATAATGGTTACGCCTAGACCAAGGATATACATTGCTATGAGACTTGTATGTCTATACTTATAGAATTCGTATATGCTTAAAAGCAAAGCTATCCCTAGTATAAGAGCTGTTACTACATCATATAGAACTCCAATAAATGGTATCAATATAGTTAACGAAATGAGTATAAGTCTTCTAATCCATATAACTCTACCTACTGTACCATTGCTTAATGCTTTTACATTATTTGTATATCTGTATAGTAATGATATTGATTTATGTAGATCTTTAGATCTCGTGGTGTTTACGGACATTAACTGTTTTACAACTTGATTACATATACTTTCTATTATTGGTCTATAGTCTCTAGGTATAGAACAGGTTTTCAGTATAGTTATCGATGAGTAGAGCATATCTATATACTTACGTGGTAATATCTTAGAAATCTCTCTATGTTTAGACACTATATTCTCTAGTCTATCAATGCATGAACTCAAATTCTATACACCTTAATACCGAGAAGAACAATGGTTATAGAGATAAAAAATTTGTTTAGAGATTGTCAAAAACTTAGGGTGTTTATCTTCTCTTTATAATTGCGGCTGCAGCACCTAGAACAACTATGTACACAATACCTGTCATTATTGCGTTTAGTGTTGTACTTGTGTCTACCTTAGCACCAACACTAGTAACCTGTTCATAAACAACTTTTGTGATTGTCTCAACGTTCTTTGTCAAACCACTCAGTATCTCGCTCTTGCTTTCCTCAATTTTACTGGACAACGCCTCCTCAATTGTATCTAGTCTTACTAGTACTTTACCTATGCTGGTGTTTATGACTAGTACATTACCATCGATTCTAGCTATAGTACCTCTTATTTCACCAATAGCCGTTTCAATTACTATTGTTCTGTTGTTGAGTATCCTGATATCTTCAACTAGTCCTTCTAGTATTGAACCCATAGATGCATTGACGCTCCTTATTAAGCTCATGATATCGCTTTTACCTGTCTCAAAGAGACGCTTTAAGTCATCAACTTTTAGATGTAGCTCACCAACACTGGTCTCGATAGTGACTACAGTATCGTTAACGCTTGTGATAACTCCTCTTATTTCACCGAGTATAGTCTTAATAACTACGGTTCTATTATCGAGTATCTCTAAGCTCTCAACTACGCTATCTAATGTTTCAGTGTTTTGCTTGAGTAGTGCATAGACATCCATTATAGTCTTATTCAATGCATTTAGTCTACTCATTATAGTCTCATTATGCATCTCTATCACTGAGTACATCGAGGTGTTCAATGCATGCATTAGACCTCCTAGCGATGCAACAACGTATAGTCTTACCTCACCAGCATGCGGTATAACAATCTTTACGAGTAGCTTACCTGTCAACAACTTTTCGAAGATTACTGAGTAGACAGCTCTAACAAGTGGATACATAGGATAGTACTCTATCTGAAGTGGTGATAATGTTACACTATCTACTTTAACTATCTTATAGCCCCATAGATATCCATAGCCATATACGTCTGGATACGGTTTAATGAACCTTATCTCAACGGTAACACTGCCAAGACCTGTGTAGTCTGTCAGTATTATGTCGAAGAGACCCTCTTCGTATGGTAAGCATAACGGTACTGTTCCTGTACCCCACCATAACAGCACGTATTCACCATCAATATACATCTCTGGGTTCATGACTCTGAACTTAACAAATTGGTATGGCTGCATATATGGCATTGATGGTAGTTGTAGTACTGGATCACCGAGTAGTGATAGTTTAAAGATTTCACTTATGCCTATTTCCATTAGGTATGGTGCAATCATACCCAGGGATTCCACGATTGAACTATAGGATGCAATACCACCCCATACAACATCGGCTAGTGTTGCATTTACTCCCATTCCTGGGTATATCATCCTATAGAAGTTGTATGTTTCAAGTATCGACACGTGTAGCTTAGTAGCTCCGTAGAAGTGGCTTACAGCTAACCCTTGTTGAAGCTCTACAGGGCCTAGTATTTCCCAAGCAATTCTTGCTGAACCGATATAAGCAACACCGCTTGCATTGGATAGAAGCACTGCTTGACCAATGCTAGGTAGTGTGAACGGCCATGCACTTAGGTCTGGTGGTACTAGATCAGTATCCCAAGCACCGTTAATACATGCAACACTTGAGATGATGGGAACTGCGTAGTTTGTTGGTAGCGATAATAGCTGTTGATTTGTTGCTAGAGTCTCAAACGTAAATCTACCGATATCCAATATCAACCAATCTCCAAAGCTATCTCCACTACCATGAGCAATTATGAAGTACCATGTAGCGCTTCTATTACCTGCAAAGACACTTAACACAGCACTAGCATTATAGTTCTCGCTTGTTCTAGTAAGAGTCTCAACATCAAATGTTGATATACTTCCATTAACAGTCATTGTTGCTATTGCTTGTTCTCCAAACATTGGTAGATCTAGGAAGGTGTATCCACCAGATATGATAAGCTTGGATCCAGCAGCTACTGGGGTATTGTACCACTCCACAGTTTTGTTGTATACATGAGTGATGTTCTCAGGACTATCAAATGGTATTCTTCCTATGTATAGTTCTGGTTTTAGATCTCTACCAACAATATCAGCATAGAAGTAGTCAGTTGGAATCCACGAGTTGTATGGATCTAGATAACCATACATGTACATATACTGGAAGTAAAAGCTTGGTGGAATAGTCTTTGCACTACCTATGAGTACAACATAGAAGGGTGTTCTATTTAGAGCAGCATAGGTTTCATTTAGGAATTCCTGGATTTTAAGTGCAAGTTGCCAGTTATAGTGTTCTACAAGGTATTGATAGATAGAATCTTCTACTGCTGGAGCATAGAAACCTGGATATTCAGTTATGTTCGGTGCTGGTTTGTATGTTTCATTGATATATTGTACACTCACAATATCGACTGTATAGTTGAAGGATCTATAGAGCTCTGCAAAAGTCTCATTAACTAATTGAACGAGGTTTTCATCTGTTATTATGATTACAGGAGGTTTTGTTACTTCTGCACTGAGGGGTTTAGAATAGACTACTTCAAGAGTAATCTCCTTGATTACAAGTAGCTCTTGTTTAACTGGATTATATATCATGGGATATACATAGACGTTGATAACGCTGAATCCCTTTGGTATTCTATAAACATCTATGTATGCGACTCTATTGGGTATGTATGTATCCTCACTGTATAGGTGCTCTCCAAATGTTACCTTGATTGCCTTTGGAGTGAAGGTATGTGCTGGAGGAGCTGGAGCTAATTTCACCTTATGTAGCTTAAGAACATCAACTTTAACAGATAGTACCCTTACCTGAGCTTCATCTACGTAACCCCTAATCGTTTTCGAGATGATGACGTATGGTATCATTGGTGCACCTGGTATTGCGATGTACTCAACCCTACCAGTACTAGGCTTAATCATTGGTAGTACGTACTCTTTATCAATCTTTACAAGGGTAAATTTCTTAAGGCTTAGTTTTAGAAACTCCACAGCGGATTTTGATGGTGGTAAAGTGATTTTGCTGGGGACTTCAATACCTCTCTTCAATAGTTTAGAAATTTCGCTTTGTTGAGCTAGTGTAGGAGCTGCTATTAATAGTACATTCATTGTTAGAAGTAGTAGCAGTGCTAGACTGAGTATCAGGGTTCTTCTTACCATAGAAGTCACCAGCCTTATACGATAATGTATGGTATTTAGTAATAAACTTTAGTGGAAATTACTTCAACTTGAACTAATAGTCAGGCTTTACTACCATACAGAGTACAACCAAAGGCAGTGTGTATTCTAGAAGAATAGAAAAACATCTATCTAGTTGGGAAACTATACAAGGTGTAGTTCTATGATTACGCTCTTCTTTTTATAAGAATTGCTGTTGTACCTAATACGACGACGTATATTAGACCTGTCATTATTGCGTTTAGTGTTGTACTTGTGTCTACTTTAGCACCAACACTAGTAACCTGTTCATAAACAATCTTAGTAACAGTCGCAATATTCTTCGATAGATTACCTAGTATCTCTTCCTTACTCTCCTCGATTTTATCCTTCAATGCATTTTCAAGAGCGTCAAGCTTTATTAGTATAGTACCGATACTCGTGTTGAGTACGAGTACATCATTATGGATTTCAGCTATAGTGCCTCTAATCTCGCCAAGTATTGTTTCGATAATTATGGTTTTGTTGCTGAGGATTCTAACATTCTCAACTATCTCTGGTAGTGTTTCACCCATTGTAGAGTTGATGTTGCTTAACAGTTTAGCTAAGCTGCCGCTTACTGCATGTATATTCTTTAGAATTTCGGATTTTGATGAATTGATTATTGAGCCTATGTTGTATAGATTATCAACTACTACAAAGGATTTTCGTGCATATCCTGAAGCTTTCAAAGTTACTGAATCGAATTTCGCTGTTACAACTACTTCATGAATCCCTGGTGTACTCGGTATTATCGATAACATGTATACTCCTTTACTAACCCTAATAGCTATTACATTCTCTACTCCTTTAGGTGTCACGAGTTTTACGTCTAGTGTTGTAATATCCACTAGCTGACCATCTACTAGGAATACAATAGTGATATTGACTTCACTACCCAATTGTACTGTTGTTGGTAAGGCCATAACTATGTCTAAGGGCTTTACATCGTATACATAGATTGTACTACTCATATATGGCTGAATATCTGGTGGTAGGGATACGCCTATGGGGATGATCTGTACCTTGTATACACCAGGTGCAACATATGGTAATGCAAACTCCCAGTAAAGTGCACCTGTTTCAGGGTCTATGCGTACATATGTAGCGATGAGTCTCCCAGCGAAATAGATATCTACACTGTAGAGGCTAAAGATATCTAGACCAGCACCACGTATTGTTACTCTGCCTCCACGTACTACAGTATCTGGTAATGCTCTGATACCAAATGATAAAATATAGAATCTCAGTTCACCGACATGGGGGGTAGCTATCTTTATCAATATGCGACCACCACACTTTTCGTCAAACGATAAAGTATACTGTGCTTCACCGTATTTCATAGATACATTCTCTGACGTTACCGTGAAGTAATTTGCTAAATATCCATAGTTATCATACACCCTGAAAACAGTGATATTGAGAATACCAGATCCAGTACCATACATAGCTATGGTTCCTTTAAAGAATACTGGATAGTATGGAACAGTACCTTCACCATAGTATGGAACTGCATAGTGTGCATCGAGGTAGGCTATGGGCTTCAAAGCTTCGACTTTGTATGCCGCATAGCTAGGTGTATACGTTGTATTGGGTAGATGTAGTACAGGATCGCCAAGAAGTGCTAACTTCATTACTTCTCCAAGAACTATTTCTGCATACTCTTTGTCTATAGGCTTAAAGAAGTCGTAATACGATGAATACATAGCTATCGCTTCAGAATATACTGCACCTAGTGTTGGTGTTTCGCCCATCATCTTTAGGTAATTGTATGCATACATCAGATATCCATGGACTAGTGTAGCTCCATAGAATCTATTGAAAGCTAATCCCTCTTTAATGATAACTGGTCCTAGTATCTCAAAAGCTATTCTAGCTGAACCTAGATATGCTATTCCCCCAGCTTGCGATATGAGAATTGCTTGACCTATACTCATTGGTGAAAATGGTGTCCAATAACTCATCGATGGTGGTATTAAGTCGGTGTCCCAAGCACCATTAACACAGGCAACACTTGTTACGACTGGAACACCAGGGTTCTTCTCTAAGGATAGTATATCGTCGACCGTAGCGAGTGTTTCCCAACCTCCTAAACGTTGATCTGCAAAACTATCTCCACTACCATGAGCTAATAGGAAGAACCACACAGCACTATAGTTACCTGCAAAAACGGATAAAACGGATTCTCTATGGTAGTTTCCACTAGTTCTAGTTAGCATTATCGTTTCGAAAGTCGATGTATATCCATATTCCATAGCAAGTGTTGAAAGAGCTGTTTCACCAAACATATAGCTAAGACCAAATGGAAAACCACCAGCCATTACAAGTCTGTAGCCTTGAGCTACGGGTGTATCATACCATTCAATTATTTTCGATACAACCTTTTTAACTACATCAGGATCACTAAACGGTATTCTTCCTATGTATAGTTCTGGTTTTAGATCTCTACCAACAATATCAGCATAGAATAGATCTGTAGGTATCCAGGAATTATATGGATCTAGATAACCATAGGTGTACTTGTATTGGAAGTAGAAACTTGGTGGAACATCTAGGGCATTACCTACCAGCACTACATAGAATGGTACTTCACCTAACTGTTTGTATGTTTCATTAAGATAAGTTTGTATTGAGAGCGCTAACGACCAGTTATAGTACTTAACAAGTCTGTAGTAGACTTCATCGAGTACAGCCGGTGAATAAAATCCTGGATATCTTGTGATATTTGGTGCTGGAGCATAGTATGCATAGATGTAGTCTACAGTTACGATATCTACAGTCATACCAAACTTCTCTCTGTAGAGCTTTGCTAGAGTGTCGTTGAGTATTGATACAAGGTCTTGTATTGTCACTATAACGATATAGTTAGACTCGGATTGGAAAGACTTTACCACATGGTAATAGAGTTGAACTTGTATATCATTCAGTACTATGACTGTACCTTCCTTAGGATTATACTGAATGGGGTATACATGGACTAGCAAAACTGTGTATCCATAGGGTGCATGAATGGTCTTAACTGAAACAACTCTTCCAGGCAAATATCTACTCGTATTGTAGAATTCATCTCTAGGTCTAATCGTAAGAGTGCTATCTGCTCCAGCTAGATATGGTATGGGTTCAGGTGTTGGCATCAAAGGTTTTGGAACCTTAACTTCCCTGAAGTTTATAGAACTAACACTTACAAGAACTTCATTAACTCTACCTCTGATCTCTATTGAATATGTAATGTATGGTATCATCGGCGCTCCAGGAATAGCCATATATTCTACTCTACCATTACCTATGCTAGAGGTAAACGATAGAATTATATTGGCATATCTATTGTCTAGAGATGCCGGTACAAGCTTTATGTTGTCTATGTGCGTATCAATCACATGGATTATCTTAGGAAGGGAGTTTGTTGGTATTTCAATACCTCTAGTTCTTAGGATACTTATAGCCGTAGTCTGTGAACTAAGGACTGTAACACATGGTGTACAGACAGTAGCCATTACTATCAACAATAGAGGAATAGATAAGAGATTCTTGAAGGACATGAAATCACCTGTTCGGAGAGCACTAACTAAGTATAGTCATATAAAACCTGATGAGAATTCATGGAAATTAATAAAAATCTTTAAGTCGTTGGCATTACTACTGCTTTGGCTATGTATGAACCACTACGTAGGACTATAGGTATCGCTGTGTTTACAATTATAAGTTCTAGATGATCATTGTAAGGACCCCATACAAGATTGTTAGCAATAAATACTCCTAGCCTTGACAGAGGTTCTTCGACTTGCAATATACACAGCTCATTCTCTCTAAGCCTCACCATTTCTCTTGATATGGCGATAACCCGCTGATTTGGAGGAATGACATAGTTTTCTGAAGGAGGTATCGGTTCCTGGAGTAATTCTAGAATTCCACGTAATGCGTCTACACTATCTAAGGGTATACCTCCTTGAACTGCAAGAACTTTACCTAGTTCTGTTAGAAGTAGTTTGCCTTTGTCTTTCTGTGTATCATCTCGATGTATCTCTATGAGTCCTAGGGATTCTAGCTTCATAAGTCTATTGTTGAGCTCTTTTTCAGCTAGATTAGCTGTTAAAGCTGTGAAGAGTTCTGAAGGGACGTAGGGTTGGACAGAGGGTATACTTAACATTTCTCTCCATCGAGGTGCTAAAGCGCTTAAAACTACAACGGCATTTATTTCACCTAATGGAGCTTCTCTTCCATAGCGCTCATACACAAATCTAAGCAATGCAATATCTAGAGGATCAAGAAGAGAAAAATCTTTTAATTTAGCGATGACTCTACCTAGAGATAATCTGATAGTCTTGACCATAACTATGTCCCACGACCCTCCAGTATCTATGTCGTAGTGGTAAACCATAGATAATAGGTTTTTGAGGTAGGTCTAAACCAATATCTAGTTAGGTGTCGAACCTTGATGCTCATAATCTTTAGACATGGTAAAGCTGAAGAAGCTAGACCAGGACTAGCTGATGAAGATCGTAGACTAACAGAGGAAGGTATTAGAGA
>CAZUDD010000019.1:0-13025 GCA_964619665.1 uncultured Desulfurococcaceae archaeon
GGCGGGGCTCTCTCCGGAGGGAGGGGGCTACCGCCTTTGCGGGGGGAACCAGGCCAGGTCCGGAAGGGAGCAACCTAACCCCCGACGTCGGCGTTCACGGGTATCCGGAGGGAGGACCGGTTCGGGGTTGCCCGCTCGGAGAGCTGGATACTCGTGGCGGGAGCCGCGCGCCGCATTTCTAAGAATTTTGTCTGAAGTTTCATGATGAGGTCTAGAATATGAAGATAGATGTGATTGACTCAAGACGTGGTGTGATCAAGATTAGAGTTGAGTGTGAGGATGATCTATGGCTATTGAGTATGCTGATATCTCCTGGAGACTTAGTTAAAGCACTTACATTTAGAGATGTTAGTCTAGGATATGAAAAACAGCGTTTACCTATGGTATTAACGATTAGAGTCTTAAAGACAGAGTTTCAGCCGTTTACCAATAGATTGAGAGTTCATGGAGTAGTTGTTGAGGGTCCAGATAGATTTGGTGTAAAGGGTTCACATCACACTATAAATGTGGATGTAGGTAGTGAGGTTACGATATATAAACAGAATTGGAATCCACGAGTTCTCGATGAGCTGCTACGTCTTGTAAGACCCATAAAAGCTCTATTGATAGCTATAGACTTCGATGAATACACCGTAGCCTTACTACAAAGTCAGGGTATCAAGGTTCTCGACGATAGATCTATATCACTACCTGTTAGCGATAGAACTGATTTTGAGTATTATAGGGATAGAGTTGTTAAAGAGTTAGCTAAGAGAATTGTTGATATAGCTTCTAGAACAGGTACCGATATAGTTGTAATAGCGTCTCCTGGTGAACTCAAGAACTATCTACGTAGAGAAGTACAGGAACTAAACCCTAAGCTCAGGGTATACACTGATACCGTTGCTAATGGTGGTTACGCAGGTATTCAAGAGCTATTGAACAGAGATATCGTTAGAAAGATACTTTCTGATCTTGCTGTAGCTGAAGCTAGTAGAATTCTCGAGGAATTCGATAGGTATCTAGTTAAGGATACGAATAGAGTTGTTTATGGACTTGATAGAGCTAGAATTGCTGCTGAACTTGGAGTTGTTGAAAAGATGGTTATTATAGACGAAATCCTCTTTACATATGACAATATAAAGCTTATTGTTGAGAAAATGCTTAGAGATGTTGTTGATAGAAATGGAAGAGTAGTTATAGTACCTACAGATTCCCCACCTGGTCAAAGAGTAAAAGTTCTTGGTGGTGTTGTAGCTATACTGAGGTATAGTGTAGATATAGAGTCGATATCTAAAGAAGGTTATGGACATTGATAGAAACCAGTGTATCTCTCGATATATCCACAGCTCGATATACTTACCTGTATACTGATCTCCGAAAACCCCATGAAGAATCAAATACAGACTCTAGCTCTATCAGCATAGGTTCTCTCTACACACCCATGCTTACTGTAGATATACGCAGAATTGACCTTAACCTTCAACACAGCATGAAACACCATGAAACACCGTGACACTGCTTAACTCTACTACTGTAGAGTTAAGCACCACTTAACTACACCATAACCTAGTCAATACCTGAAGACAGACCTTGACAGAGACCTTAACAGGTTATAGAGCTACATAGCCTCCATATACACCACTCTATTCCTGTATAGCATCAATTCAATCAACTGCTGTAAATAGTTAAAACCATTGTACAGAATAGAATGTGTAGGAGAAGCTTCAGTGTATGAACATAGGTATTTAGGTACTATATTGAAGGGTATTCCATGGTGTTATCGATGAAGTTGTTTAGGGATCGTTTCATAGACTGAATACTCAGTATAGTGGTTGGTGAACTAGTGCAAGTCTATGTAGAGAACTATGTATTGTATACATATCTAGACTCACCATAGACTACTACGAGTTGTATCTAGACCACTACTAGAAAAAGTTCATGTAGTTGAAGTATACTAGGTAGTTATTCGGGGTATCGTATAGCTAGTGTATCATGTGGTTGCTCCACTGTGTCTATGCTGTCTCGTTCTGGTAATCAACGATCAGTAGTTCTTTTAAGTTCATATACCTAGTAGTTCGTGTTGGGGTTTTGATGACTCGTAGTGTACTAATCAAGGTATCAGGAAAGATCATTAATCCTGAGAATGCTGGTCTTATCAGAAGATATGCTCATATGATTACGAATCTTGTTGAACAGGAAGGGTATAAGGTAGCTGTTGTTGTTGGTGGAGGTCCATATGCACGTAAATACATAGATGCTATGAGATCTCTAGGATTATCAGAAGCTGAAGCAGATCTTCTCGGTATAGAAGTGTCTAGACTAAATGCACTGTTACTAGCACTAATGCTGAAAGATCTAACGTATGTTCCTATACCGAGATCTATAGATGAAGTTCTAAGTGTTTGGAGAACAAAGAAGGTATTGGTTATGGGTGGTCTACAACCAGGTCAATCAACAGCTGGTACAGCAGCTGTTGTAGCGGAGACTCTCGGTATAAAGACGATTCTCTATGCTAGTGATGTAGATGGTATATACGATAGAGATCCAAAGATATATCCAGATGCAAAGAAATTCGATATTATAAGCCTAGATAAACTAGAGGAAGTAATTCGACAGGAATTCAAAGCTGGTGGCTATGAACTTCTAGATCCTGTGGCTATTAAGGTAATACGTAGAGGACGTATAGAGGTTGTGGTATTCAATGGCTATGATCCCCTAAACATTCTGAGAATTCTAAGAGGTGAACCTATAGGTACTAGAATTGTGCCTTCCACAACCTAAACACTATCGAAACTTATAGTTTCTAACACATTATAGCACTAATAGATGATGTGTCGCCCGACCGCTTCTGAAGGTTGATGAAGCGGTGGCTGTCTGATAATGCGTTTCCTAATAACAACAGATAATGGTTTTGAGCTTGTACTTTTCAATGAGATTAGAGAACTAATAGATATATACAGAGTTGAAAGAATTTTTAGTGGTCGTATACTCATAGAGACAGACGATAGTGTAGATACTCTAGTCTCAATACTTAGATCGAGAATAGCCAACAATATCTATCTACTTATCGAGAAATTCGATAACGTTGAATCTCTAGACGATATCTATAGACATATCAAATCATTGGACTATACAACACTGATTAAACCTAGTGAAAGTTTTGCTATTAGATCTAGTAGAATAGGTCAACACAATTTTACGAGTATCGATATAGCTAGAGTTGCTGGTCAAGCAGTTATTGATAGCTATAGAGATGCTACAGGTACTAGACTAAAAGTCGATTTAGAGAACCCAGATATAGAGATATACGTTGAACTAAACAACAAAACACTATACGTAGGACTCTTTGTAACAAAGTCTTCACTTCACAAACGTGGCTATAGAGTATACAATCATCCAGCAGCACTAAAGACAACTATAGCTGTAGGTATGTTGAGACTAGCTGAATGGAAACCCGGAGAACCCATTCTAGATCCTATGTGTGGTAGTGGTACTATAGTTATTGAAGCTGCTCTAACATCAAAAGGAATCGAAATACCCTGTTTTAAACTACATGAGATACTAGGTAATCCAGGGATATCTAGGCTCTATCCAGAACTTCACGATAGAATTCAAAGGCTATGTATTTCAACTCCAAGAGATGTTGATAGAGTTCATATTGGTATAGATATAAATCCAATTCATATTGAAGGAGCTGCAATAAATGCTCATATGGCTAGAGTTATAGATACAACAATGTTTTTTGTTGGTGATAGTACTAGAGATCTATCTAGAATTCTAAAGATTCTCGAGCATGAAGGTATAGTACCTAGAATTGCTGTTATGAATCCACCATATGGACATAAGATGTATAGACATGGTCTTGACTATCTCTACTACAAAGTTCTATCCAATCTCATAGAACTAGGTTTTGAAAGTGTATGCTTCATAACATCAGCTATAGATGTAGCTGAAAAAGTGTTGATGGAGTTAGATCCAGGAGAAGTTAAGAGACTATACGTTGTTCACGGCACACTACCATCGTATGTGTACACCGTAAAGCCATAGCTGGGTCAGATCGTCGCGAGATCTACATCTATTTCAGGTTGGAGCGGCTTCATCATACCCATACTAAGTTGCTCTGAACACCCCAATAAACTTGCGTAATCTAGATACTAATCCTGATACCCTAATCGGTATGGTGAGACAGGATACCCTATCGATAAAATGTCTAATACTCAGAGTAGCAAGTACAAGATCTAAGCATAGACTATCACCTGTAACTCTAAGAATAGCTCTACCATTCTCAACACTATAGCTTATCAAAGCTATATCACATCTAAACCTAGTTGTAGAGCCCATAGATGAACGGATATGTTTTGTTAAACTCTTTATAAACATATCCATATCGATTGAGGGATCCAAGCACACGACTTTTAAAAGTACATACCTTTTAATTCTTCTAGATCTTCTAGCTCCATAAACATGTCTTCTAAGTATCTTCAAAGCTATATCAACTTCATCGATAGTACCGTGTGTATACAGAATATAGAGTGTTATCGCTATAGATATCAGCGATAATATGAGTGCTGCAATAGCTATTAGATAGATCAAGGCTTAAACCCCTAACCACTGCTTGAGTATCTCCATGGGGTACACCACCAACATTAGATTTCTTTCACGTTTTGTAAATCCAAGATACTTGAGTACTGCATCTATCTGTCTAGGATGAATAGCATCAACAAGTCTTCTAGAACCAGAAGAGACTATAACACCTACATCTCTTTTCAATGCATACTCAATAGCATCTCCAAGAAAATACATGTATTTCTCAACATGAGCTTTAACATTTCCTGTATCTACCAATAGAAGGAATTCACTTAAAAGAACTTCAAGATATTTCCTTATCCTTACCTGAGTAAGAACATTTATCTGAGATTCATCTACATACCTAAGTGTTGATGGTGTTACAGCTATACTCATCAAAGATTTGAGTTTAGCTAAAAGTCTTGCTGTTGATAGTGAATCAGGTTTACATAGCGGTAATGCCCTTCTACGATTGTGGGGTAATAATCTGTTTTGTGATGATTCGTGATAGATCCGAGGAACGATAACTCTTTCATGGATAGGGATAGTATTTGATGAGCTGAGTATATCGTTTAAGCATTTCTCGAGAACACTCTGTTCAATTCCTATCAATTCAATATCTAGTTTTTCAAGATATATCGCGAGATCTCTACAGCTATCTATGGATATATAGAGGTCTATGTTCATAGACCTAGCCTTTACCTACAAGTTCTTCAAGATACTTCTTGACTTCTGAAACACCTCTAGCTATAGCAAAAGATGCTATAATCCTTATAGTGTCACTACCATCAGAAAGCTTTATTCTGCCAAGATATGCTTCCTGTTTATCAACTCTAAAATAGAGCTTATTTGATCTTCTATCATATCTAATATCGAGATTCTCTATAAGGTACCTCTTCTCAAAATCATCGAGTTTCTGAAGTATATACTGAAGAACTTTCTCAGCTTCATTACCTCTAAATGATAGTGTAAGTCTCGTAATTGGATTGCCGTAGTGTCCTTCAAGTTCATAGATATTGAAATTTGCATAGTGTTTCAATTCCTCAGGAACTAGGTTTAGAATAGCCTTCTTAACCTTCTCAATATTTTCAGTGGCATGACAGTGAGCTGTGATCTCAACTTCAACGAGTTTAATCTTTCTCTCCATATTCACTACCTCTATGCAGTAGATACAATCTTTATTACATCTCCATCCTGAACTATGTAGTCTTTTCCAAGTCTTTTCTTAGTTTTTGCATCTATAGCATAGAGAAAGTGTTTTGCTAGATCGGTATGTATCATTGATGCTAGATCGAGTACTGTTGTATTTGGTGGTACTAGATATGCATCTGGTAAAACATTGCCTTTAGTATCCGTAAACTTGTTGGGATCTTCAACTGGATACACAACAACCATTTTTAGAGCATTAAATACAACTTCGTTTATACATCTTTGAACACCAGTACCCTGAAACTCCTTCATAACCTCGTAAACTAGTTCTAGAGCTCTTTTCTGTTGAGGTGTTAATCTCGATTCATCGATAATCCTAAACTCTGGATCACCAGGTAGATATTCTATATAGCCACTTTGTGATGCTTTTCTAAGAATGAGTTCACCTAGAGCTGTTACAGGAACTATAATTCTATCCTTTAACTCTCTACACATTCTCTTGTACTGATCTCTTGCTTCAGGTATATCGATTTTATTAGCTGCTATAACTATGGGTTTACTAAGTACTCTGAGATGGTGTATAAAGAGTTTTAGTTCTTCTTCTCTCCATGTTGATGGTTTTGAACTTTCTAGTTTTGATCTTCTAAGAGCTTCAACAACATGTTCTCTCCTGATAGATAGTCCTGAAAGTCTCTGTGTCAATGCATTGACCATTCTGTCGTAGTCCATGTGGTCAAGAGCTCTAGCAAATCTAGGCCAATCTCTAGAGATTATACCATACATCCACTCTTCGTATTCTCTTTCAATCGTGTATACATCTTCTAATGGATCATGAGTACCAGGTTTTACATAGTGTCCATCTTCATCTGTTGATCCAGAAGCATCAACAATATGTATTATTGCATCAGCTCTTCTAATAGCGTCTAAAAATTTGTTTCCTAAACCTCTGCCTTTATGAGCATCTCTAACAAGACCAGGCACATCTACTAATACTATAGGTATAAACCTGTTTCCTTTGATACAAAGCGATGTTTTTGCATCACATTTTGGAAGACCTAGTTCTACGTGTACACAGGGTTTTCTAACATATGCTATACCTGTATTAGGCTCAAGAGTTACGAAGGGTCTGTTCTCTATAGGTACCATAACCATTGTTGCAGCTGAAAAGAATGTTGATTTACCTACATTTGCTTTACCTATAACACCAATTGTTATTTTTGGTGGTGGTATACCGAGTCACCTCATTGATAATAGAGATTCTAACTAGCTATATTTAGCTAAAAGCTATAAGGTAGAGCTACAAACTGTACTTCGCTACGGAGTTGAGCTGGTGTATACAGCATGGCTAAGTCGATGTATCACTACATAGCAATGCTATGGAAGAGACCATATGACGGTCCGCTAGCACAGGTTATGAAGCAGAGGTTGATTCAGTGGCGTAGACAGCCATCAATTGTAAGAATTGAAAAGCCAACGAGATTGAATAGAGCTAGAGCACTTGGATATAAAGCAAAGCCAGGCTTTGTTGTTGTTAGAGTTAGAGTTAGGAAAGGTGGTCTTAGAAAACCTAGACCTAGATCTGGTAGAAGACCTAAGAGAATGGGTGTCTATGGACATACACCGAAAAAGAGTCTTCAATTGATAGCTGAGGAGAGAGCTGCTAGAAAGTATAGAAATCTTGAAGTACTTGGTAGTTACTATGTAGGTGAAGACGGACTATACAAATACTATGAAGTTATCCTAGTAGATCCTCATCATCCAGCAATTCAAAGTGATCCAGAAATTAACTGGATCTGTGGAAAACAACATAGAGGTAGAGTCTTTAGAGGTAAAACACCAGCTGGTAGAAGAATGCGTGGACTTCTTAGAACAAGAGGTCTTAGAGGTACTCATAAGTATAAGTGGAAGAAGAAACAGAAAGAGCGTAAGCTTAAGAAGAGACATGAAGCTAGTAGAGGTGCTAGATTAATAGCACCGCAAGAAGTCTATGAAGAACTTGGTAGAGAAGTAAAGTAGCTCTCTACGCTATATCGATATAGACAAAGAATGGTTTTCTATTAGGTAAAAACCTAGCAATTCCTGTTCCTCTCTCAGCTAAACTCATAGCGTTCTTCATACTTCTTGAACCAAGCTCTACATATCTTGAGATTGATTTCCAGTAGTGTGGTGATGGATTTGAAAATGCTATGAATAGACCAGCACTTTCAATGAATAGACTTGTCTGAGGTTCAAAATCCTGTATTGTCTGAGATGCTATGAACATAGCTATACCCTTAGATCGTGCTAATCTAAAGAATCTAGGTATAGATGACTTCATTTGATGTGGTATTGTTTGCCAAGCTTCATCTAAAACAACTATATATCGAGCTACATCAGTGTTTATCGTGGGTAAAGACCTAAAGATACTTTCTATGATACTATAAGCCAGTATAGAGATGATATGTTCATCGCTAATACTGCTTAAGTCAATAATAGTCAATGGGTGTCTTCTAATGAAATACCTTAGATCAACACAATCACTATTAGATGTACAAACTTCATAGAACCTCAATACTTTCTCAATATCCTCGATATAGTCTATCTCTCTAGCTTTCAGAATCTCTATAGCTTGTTCAACACCAATACACTTACTACAGTGATACTCAATAGTTTTCTGAACATCGTAGCATATGCTCTTGGGTATCGATAATACTTTGGATAGTGTTTCAGCTAAATCAAAGTATAGCTTATTTGAACTGCATCTACATATACATAGCTTTATATACAGTGGATTGATGGTTATGGGTTCAAGACCTCTTCGCTTAAATCGTTCAGTATATTCACCCTTAACATCTATTACTAGGATATGTGTGTTCAACTCTTTGTAGAATCTATAAGCAAGAGTAGCTAAGCATTCAGTCTTTCCGATTCCGCTTGGACCAACTACAACGATATGTTGATTAGGACTTGAACTAGGATTCCATACAATAGCTTTCTGATTCTCTAAATCGATACCTATGTAGATACTCTTAGCTAGTTCTTGATGTTGTTCTTCACCTGCAAAACCTATGTGTAGAGCTATAATTTGAGCTAGTGAATCTGATAAAGCAATACCATTGAATCTATCTAAAGCTCTATCTACGAAAATTGATACTCTTTAAAAGATTGTCATCTCGATAAAACTCGAATTCAAGTCCAAGTATCTTCAACATATTCTGTATTGATCGCATATAGTTTACGCCTAGATCTAGATCTTTAACTCTACACATACACACCAAGTTTGTCGATGTTTCTACTGGTTGAGAACCCTGTAAAGCTCTCTTCTTTAACTCTTCTAATCTTCGAATTTCATTCTTAACACGAACATTCGTAGGGTCATAAGCTAGCTCAACGAGTTTGATTTGGAGTTTTCTATCGATATCCTTGATATATCTATCAATAGATGAACCTCTAAACTTTGTATAGAAATGAATTTCACAAGGTGTATTAGCTAAAAATCGCGTTAAACCTCTAATACCCTGAAGTATTTCTTCTGGTATAAGCTCATTGAGAGATCTAGAGATTCTTTTCAACCTTAGTAAACCAACAACGGTATATTCACCACTATCTCTACATACGAATACATCGTCTAGATAACTACATTTACCAATTGTAAGCTCTCTATACATAGCCTTAGTCTTGCCTTGAAGAAGTATTGATTTAGCGATACTCAATAGCTTCTTGAGGTACACTAGTACTCCACCCAATAGCTCTAAGAATATTTAAAGCGCTTCTATGAGCAAGAACAATGAGTTTCGATATATCAAGTTCTATCCTATAATCTTCTCTATGGAAAGGTTTGAATACGCTCACCATCACTGTATCGCTTCTCATAAAATCATTGAAGTCTATGTCTATCTCTATAGTCTTTGATTCATGGGGATTTAGTGCATACACTTTGATATCTCTAGAATCCAAAATCATTGTTATTATGGGTGTATTTTCACATCTATTGATGGTATTGACAGTAATCTTCAATTTATTGTCTTTAGCTACAAACTCTATTCTTGGTTTTAACTCAATACAGGTAGAGGGTATAGCTAGAAAGGACTTCAAAGCTTCAACTCTATACCTTAGAACTCTATCTCTAGATACATCAACATTTACGAAGTTGTCTCTGACTAGACCTAATGGAATAGTTTTTCTAAGTGTTGAAAATCCTAGATCTATACCTATCTCGAGAATCAATGGATTTTGACATGAGATCTCTATGCATCTACTCTTTGTTGAGTACACTCTATCACTACAATACATCTTTAACTCTTTAACAAAATCACCATCTATACATAGACCACTATCTTCTCTAAATATGAGGTATCGAGCTATTATCTCTTGAATTGTTGGTATACGGTATCTCTTTGGTGTTATCAACTTAAGGAGTTTTAATGGATATTCACTAGGATTGAGTATTAACACTAGCTTTTCAACATTGTTATGTGTAACAATGTCTAGCTGAACTTCATTCCTATCAATTCTAGTACTAGATATCCTTTCAATCCCATCTAGGTTAGCAGTATAGACTTCAAGTCTAGTTAGATAGTGTTCTGATGAGATGTGTATCCTTGACTTCAACATAATCCTCGTATACTTACTATCCTCTATTAGAGCTGTATCCACGTTTTCTAGTCCAATACTTAGAGCTACTCTATCTCTTCTAAGACTAGAGTTTATGGTATTAAGAGATCCCTTTATTGTTGTGATGGCTCCGATATCAATAGATCGAGGTATAGCTATGAATGAGTATCTACTGTCAATTCTTCTAATTCTGTAGTTAACATTTATATAGTCATGGACTTCTATACCCATTACAGATCCTATATCTACTAACAGTATGTTCCAATCGCTAGTACTACGAACTATATGTAGAGAGCTATTTCTATGAATTGCTAGGTCTAGTACTACAACTTCATGGTTATACGTTGTACAAACAACTTTGTTACTGTCAATCGATTTACAGTCTATATATGGTGAAAAACCTTTCAAAACTTCGATATACTTTCTACTAAGTGATGGAATTTCAAACACAATGCTCTTACTTGAGTCACTAGCTATAATATAGTTCTTAGCTATGGATATTGTTGATATTCTGCTAGTTACTCCACATATATAGATCCATTCATTGAAATCCTCGGTGTAATAGATACAGTTATCTATAGCGAATACACATTGCTCATTATAGCACTCATAGTCTATACAACGATTTATAGATGTGATGGGAATTGGTTTCTTCTCATCGATTCTAAATATAGCTAGATATCTATCTCTATAGATGCCTATCACTGTGTGTTTATGTTTAGAATAGACTATGGGTCTAAAATTCGATGGTATCTCTACTGTATGAATTGTTTCAAACTCAATACTTGAATACATAGTCTTTCTAGGCTTCGCTATAACAACTCTATAGTCATTACCTAGTCTAAAAGCGAATACAAGAATATCTCTTTCAGTAGATTCTACGGTTGTCATATCTATAGGTTTTTTCTGAATTGGTATTGCATTGATATTAGCTACATCTATTCTAGGTCCAATATCTAGAATCCTAGCTGTATTGTTTCTAAGATCAAGTAATAGACCTTCAACACTATGTCCTTTAAACAGTACATAGTGCTTACTATCAATGTATTCTTCTTCAATTAACGAATTATCTCTATATCCATAGACAACAGCTCTATCCTTTAATTCAACAACAAATCTATCACTTCCATAGGGTAGAATATCTTTAGCTCTTAAAAAGACTTCTTTGTGTTTATCGCTGTTATCTTCGTGTACACTGTTCAAATCTATGGTATAGAGTTTTACTCTATCTAAACCTTCAATACTTAGGATATAGTCTCTCGTTAGAGGTTCTAGTCTTGGTGCTGATATCCATAGATTGTGGTTGTATAATGCTATAGCTTTGTATTCTTTACCTGTGTACACAACGGTATAGTCTTTGGGAATCACTATTCTGTTGTTATAGACTTCAATAAAGATTTTCCTAGGTGTATTACCTATGTAGACTAGGCATCGATTACCTATGGATAGCCGCTTAATCTTTAGATGATCTATAGGGATTTCTCTTGGTATCGATGTATAGTCTAGCAATTCAATCAAGACTCTATTCCCAATAACGTAGCTAGCTTATAAAGTGATTATCGATTAATGTGGCTAGAGGTTTAAGATATTGCTATGAACTCAGATTCGATGATTGGTGTAGTAGATTGTTTGGTACTAAGTCTAGAGATAAACTATTGAAGTTATTGAATGCTCTTAGGGACAGAATTGCTAGTCCAAGTGATATTGTTACCTCAACAGATTTACCTAGATATGAAGTCTTAGCTGCATTCCATGTACTAGAAGCTCTAGGACTTGTAAAGCTTGTTTATTCGAGAGGTAATTACAAGTTGTATCAGTTAACCAATGAAGGAATAGAGGTTTTGAAAGCTCTTGAGAATGGTAAGAAGTTCAAGCTTAAGGTAGTTATTGAGAAGAGTACTGGTGCTCAAGATATTGAGAGTGAAGGTGTTGAAGAATCTATTGTTCTCAGTTCATCAGAAGAAAGTGTAGCTGTTGGAGAAGTAAGTAGTTGAAAATTTGTTTGAATTAACGATGTTTTTGATAATCTATTAAACTCTTCTGGGTTCTAACTCAATGGTATCTATATGATCTCAAAGATGTTATCATTTGCTCTTAGACTAATGGGGTTTTCATCTATAGCTATTTCTAGAAAACTCTATTCATCGTTGAGAAGAGATAGTAGAGATCTAGCTACTTCTTTAGCTAGATGGATTCTTCTAGAAAAAGCCAAGATCTATGTTGAGAACACAGGTTGTGTACCTCTTCAAATGGTTGATGATGTAACGCTGTGTCTTGAACATGAAAAGAGGTTTCTTGTTTCTGATCTAGTAGCTAAACGCTATGATGAAGAACCGGGAAGAGAATTCGTTGATATACGTAGCTACTTCATAAGGTTGTTACCTAGAGTACCTCTATTCATAGTTGATTTCTCACTCTATGAACTACATAGTTTTGAGGAAAGAAACGAGTTATTGAAGCAGATGTGTGTTGTACTGGATACTCTCTATGACTATGGTTATTCTGATCTAAATCTAGCATTCTATAATCCACCAATAGAATTTGTGAAGAGGTTTAGTGTTGTAGCACCAAATAGAGTTACGATATGCTATACCCTTAATGATTGTCTACAGAATACTTCAAGACATAGAGTTCTTGTTTTAGATCCATATTCAGATAAAGAGTTCACATCTAGAGATGCTATTGAATTCGATGTATTTATTCTTGGTGGTATAATAGATGATAAGTACTGTAGA
>CAZUDD010000020.1:0-12251 GCA_964619665.1 uncultured Desulfurococcaceae archaeon
GCTCCTATTCGAACTTAATTATGTACTAAGCGCAATGTGTAGCTGAAGAAATACCTTGCATGCTTATTGAGGATAAATTAGGATATACATAGAATGTATTGAATTTTGTGCTATAGTATTAACTCTTTAAAGCAGTTCTTTAAGCTAAAAGCTCTCTCAAACAGATAGGGCGAGATTCCGATGTATCGTGTGTTCTGGAGTATATTCATGGATCCTTATACAGGTGAAGATCTTATCTTTGAGGGTACTATCGAGAATGGTTTCTGGGTTAATGGTGTTTTAAGAAGCTGTGTTTCCGGTGTTGAATATCCTGTTGTTGATGGTGTTGTAGTTTTTGTTCGAGGAATTGATACTGAGTGGAGAGATGAGGACATTGAAGCTCTACGTCGTGATGAATGGATTAAACGTAATTGGGAAGACCATATGAAGAGAGTTGGAAAGAATGATTTGTGGAATAGGTTCTGTAAAGAAATTGCTAATAGTGAAGGTTTAATTCTCGATGTTACCTCAGGACCCGGTGGAGGTTTTGTTCCATGTATACTCTATTACAACGATGGTGCATACATACTCATGAACGATATTGAGTATCGTATATTACTTGAATGGAGGAGGTTCTTGAAGAAGATGGGTAGAGGTAGATATGTAGGTTTTCTAGCTGCTGATGCCAGAAAATTGCCTATCAAAAATAATTCTCTAGATATCGTTGTTAGTGCTGGCGGATTTAGTAATATTCCAAGGCATGACGTAGCTCTACGCGAAACTTTTAGGGTTTTAAAACCTGATGGAATACTATACATAGCCGAAGGTGGTATTTTACGCGAAGATTTCGAGAAGCTGCCACCCAAAGTCCAGAGGAAGTGGCTTAGTGAAGCTCCTGCATTACTTGGTGAATGGGATAAGATTTTAAAGAGCATAGGATTCAGAATAGTGTTCTACGAAAGAATAGGGTTAGGAACTATAAGTCCTGATGAGAGTGAGCTAGGCAGAGAAGCCCATAGATATGGTGTAACACTACACTATACAGGGTACTACATCAAAGCAATAAAACCAATTTGATTTCGGATCACAAACAAATCACCCTATACAGCAGATTAATAAAGTTCAAATCTTTAGCTTAGACACCTAACTCATGCATAAAATTCTAGACTCTGTATTCACTCAATACTTTCTCTACATCACTTGATAGCTCGATTAGATCAGATCTCATTTTGCTCCATGTTAAGCAATACAATGTCTTAGACTTTATCGATTCCTTCATGTATCTTGATAAAAGTTCAAACATATTCTCTTTACCAACAGTATCCTCAACTCTATATAGGATTGCTGTACCAACGATCCTCCAAATCTTTTCTTCGAAATCGCTTAATGGTATAGGTACATCTGTTGGTGGTCTATACTTTGAATCTACGACTATATCTCTTGCTATAGTCAACCTCTTATTCTTTGAGTCTTCAATAGGTTTCAGCTTTAGGAAATGAAGTATGTAATCAGTTATATACTCTGGAATAGCTTCAGATAACCACATACTTTCTCTATCACAGAATTTTATTGTTCCAAACCACCATTTATGACAAATCTCATGTACTAAATTAACTATCAATCCTTTTTCATCTTTAACAAATCTCTCATCTAAAGCAGTTAATGTACCTGAACTAAAACCACCACCTTGAGGAAGAAACACTATGTGATGTTCTTTTATAGGTATTTCAACATCAAAACTCTCTCTATACGCCATATCTATCTTCTCCAATACATCATGTATTTTCTTTGCTGAATATAGCGGCTTTCTATGTAGACTATATACATAGACTTTGAAATTATCTTCAAATCTCGATATCCTAAACCTACCTATAACTACTTCGATAGGCGATACTCTTTCACTAGCCCTCCAATAGCTATCCACTCTATATAGAGATGTTGCGCACTTGAATCTATGGAGTATATCGCTATGGAAAAGTACTTCAGCATCTCTGTGTTCGCATAGAAGAAGTGGTATAAGGATAGACTTGCATGAAGTTGTAAAGGGATAGTATAGAGTTGTCGGTCTCAGAACATGTAGTTTATCAATAGATCCATGTAAACCCATAATAGGTTCAATACGACCTTTGAGAACACCCTTAATGCTATATCTGCCTTTCTCAAGCTCTATAAACAGTCTCTTGAGTTCAATAGCTTTTAGATCAGGATCAACAGAAAGTTCGTGAGATATACGCTGCTTAACATTATCAATATATAGCTTTTCTATTTCTAAACCACGATTAAACCATAAACATAATCTACCTTCCACACACTGAGTAGCTATTTCAAATTCTATCCTAAGTCCATCTCTACACAGCCTAATATCGAGAAATACATCTTCAACTAAATTGAATTCATTGATTATAGATGAAGACCTTGAAACCATGTTAATCACCATCTGGACCAGCATATGGAGGACTATTTACTGAGTTTCTGTATTGAGTTAGTGAGTAGAGATCATGATATATTCATTTAAATTCTATAGAACTTTCGTACCTCAATTACCTAAGAATACTCCTATAACCCTGGGTGTTGAGCATATAACAGCTTCAAATCTAAGGAGAGTTGAAGGTTATGAACATGTGTTTCTTCATAGTGGTAATTGGTGGAATATACCTGAATCAGCTAGAACACCTAGCAAGATATATTCTGCATATCTAAAGTTGTCTAAGGTATGTAATGTTGAAGGTGTTATGTCGACGAATATACCTCCCTCTCGTAGAGATACTAAGTACCGTATATGGACGTATCCCAAGGAGGTTAGACGTGAAGCTCTTGAGAAAAGTTTGAGGTATGCACTGGAATTGAAGGAACTTATGGGTGATAAAGCAGACATAATCTACTGTAGTTTTGAAGTTGGTACCTACGAAGATGCCTATGAATATACTAGACGTGCTTATGAATATGGATTTAGAAGATTTGGTATTGGTGCAGCTGGATTCTTGATGGGTTCTGGAACTATGTTTGAACCATACAAACAGTTAATAGATGTTGTTGTAGCTATGAGATCAGCTATAGAACCTAAAGACTATGTTCATGTTAGTGGTGTAGGCAGTCTTAAGCTAATTCCAATACTCTATTACTTAGGTGTAAACTCTTGCGATGGATCAACACCTATAAGAGCAGCTCTCAGTATGGGTATCGTCTACGATGTTGAAGGTAATCAATACAGAGTTCGTGAATTAAATGAATGGAGATGTGATTGCCCAGTATGTTCTAGGTATGACCCTAGATCTGCTGCTGAACTCCTCAAGAGAGATTATAGTGCTAGAGTTCTACACAACTCATATATATGGGATAAAGTCATCGAGAGAGTCGAGATAGCGAATAGAGAGAGTATGCTGGAGAAATTCTTGGAGTCGTATCTTAGTAGAAGTAGACTTCTCTTCAAAGTATTTCTCTATGCTAAACATGTTAAAAGTAAATACCTTGAAAAAAGATGAGATTTACCCTTTATTCAGCTACTCTAGAGACTTTGGGCATTAACGCTAGTGCTATACATAGTAGTGATAGTATGCCCAATAAGCCTACAGGTATCGAGATAAGCTCATCTATCTTAGGCATAGTGTAGAGCATTAGACCTCCAAAAGCGTTTATGACTCCATGTGCTGCTGCACACGGAACAACACTTTTGCTTAGTACTCTAAGCTGTGAAAATACGATACTTGCAGCAGTACAGAAACCTATAAATGTAGTGAGTCCAAGTATATCGGGATGATGTGGATAGTTATAGCCTTTTACGTATGAGTGGTGCATGCCATAAACCCCATATGATGCCTATTATTGTTGCTGCTAGGTATAGTCCTCGATACTGTATAAACCTATCAAGTAGATATCCTCTCCAACCCATTTCTTCACCTAGTGCATAGACAAGATTTATCGTTATACCGCTAAGAAAGGCTGCTATGATAGTAATCACAAGTTCTTGTTCTGGTGTAAGAATTTGAGCAAGAGTATAGTTACCACCATATGCTTCTCTAATCGCTACTACAGGATTCGTTAATGGCATTCCCATAGCAAACGCTATGACTACAGCAATTACGTACATGATCAGTGGTATAACTGCACCAAGCATAAACATAGAGATTCTCGGAAATGTAAGACCATGAAGTTCTAGTCCACGTCTTATCTTTTCACCTCGTAGATAGATCGCAACTAGAGCTCCAATAAATGGTGAGTACATAAGTAGTGCTCCAAGAACAAACCTACCAATAACAGCTTTGACAATGTCTTTCTCTATTGAGGTAGGCCAAAACCAGATCATCCATATGAACTGGATAGTGTAGCCAAGAGCAAAGGTTATCGCTAGAAATGCTATTAAGTCTTTACCACGCATACCTCGGACCTCGAGGTATATTTCACTCTACATCGAGTATAAATAGTCTTCTAACAATCACCAATATAGGTTTAGTATAGGTGGTGATTTATAGAGAGTAGTGAGAAAGCTCTCGATAAGATCTTGAAGGAGCTGAGAACTGGTATCTACAAAGTATTGATACTCAAGATATTGTTGACTAAGGGGCCTCTTCATGGATATGGTATTAGAAAAGCTATTGAAGAACTTAGTCAAGGACGTTTAACGCCTAGTGAAAGTACAATCTATGAAGCGCTAAAGAAACTTGAAAAACTTGGACTTGTTGAGAGTTTCTGGGCTCAGAGTCCTTTAGCTGCTCCTATGAGAAAATACTATTCTGCTCGTAGAGATGTTGAACTATTGATTAAGAGAGCTATTGAAGAATTAAAGTGCTTGATGGACATACTGATGAGGTGATCTAGTCTAGGTGTTACTGTATGTTTGATCTACTCAAATACATATTGATGTTGTTTGTAGTACTAGATCCTGTTGGCAACGCACCTCTATTCTACTACTTTACAAAGTCTATGGACTTCAGAGATAGGATTAGGACTATCAGAACTAGTATCGTTGTTGCAACACTGATTCTTCTTCTCTTTGCATTGATAGGACAGGAACTACTAAGTTATTTTGGTATTACTGTGAATGATTTTCGTATTGCTGGTGGTGTAGTTCTATTCATATACGCTGTACTAGGTCTTCTAGGTCATTCACTAGCTGAAGAAGTTAAAGGTGAAGATATAGCTGTTGTACCACTAGCAATACCACTCTTAGCTGGTCCTGGTGCAATAACTGTTGTTATCTATACAAGATATGTTGCTGGTATAACGATAACTATTGCTTCAATAGCTATAAACATGATTGTAGCATGGATACTCCTTGAAAATGGAGAAAAACTGCTCAGATTTCTTGGTCGTAGAGGGAGTACAGTTTTAGAAAAGATAATGTCTATATTGTTAGCAGCCTATGCTATTGCTATGATTCGCGAAGGTATCTATCAAATACTTATGTATAGACCTTAGATAGGTGTGTATTCAAGGTAGTAAACTGCATAGGATATCCTTATAGATCTACTTAGCTCATCAAGATATCTCCAGTCATCATAGCTCAATCTCCACCCTACAGCACCAACAACATCTTCAACGTGCTCAGGTTTCTTAGCGCCAGGAATAGGTACAATCACTGGACTATACATTATGAGCCAGTTAAGAGCTACTTGAACTGGTGTCTTACCGTACTTCTCTCCAATACTCTTCAACGCTTCAACAACTCTCCATATCTGTACAAAATTCTTTGGATGAAAGAGAGGATCTGTTGCTCTAAGATCTTCAAATCTAGGTAGATTTTCAGGTGTATACTTACCTGTCAATGCACCACGTGCTATAGGACTCCATGCCTGTACAGTCATACCGTACTTCTCTGCATAGGGTATGAGCTCTTCTTCAGCCCAACGCTCTATGAGATTGAACCTTATTTGTAGAACCTCAACATCAGTTCTAGATAGAGAACTCCTAAAGCTATCGATTAACTCAGGTGGGAAATCACTTAATCCAAGATACCTAACCTTTCCTAGAACTACAAGTCTTTCTAACGCCTTAGCATATGCTTTTGTAGGGTAGTGATGCCAACAAGGTGGCCAATGTACTAAGAGTACATCTATATAGTCAAACCCCATTATCTTCAGTGATTTGTCTACAGCTCTAAAAACATCATCTGGATTAAGGAATTCTCCTGGTATTTTCGTAGATATAACAACTTCATCTCTTTTGACACCTAGTTCGCGAAGAGCTTTACTAAGAAAGTTCTCACTTAATCCCCATCCATAAGCCATAGCTGTATCGAAGAAGTTAATACCTAGTTCAACAGCTTTTGCTATCATTGGTTTAGCCTGTTCATAGCTTAGAACACCCCATGCTGGACTAAACTGCCATGTACCTAAGCCAATACGTGATATCTTAACATCTGTTCTACCAAGTCTAGTATACTCCATGTAGACTCACCACAATGTTTAAACTATGAGGAAATACCAATTAAAACTCTTTGTATAGACTAACTATCTCCCTATGAAATAGTGTTAACCACATCTACCTGAATAAACTTCTTCAGCTTCTAAATCAAGACTTTCTAAAAGCTTCTTTGTTTTACCACGCTTCTTCTCATATGCATAGACATAAGGACTCTTAAAGTATATTACCTTTGGATCTAGATCAAGTTCTATTAACCCTCTCAAGATCCTTTCGTAGTCCTTCATACACTGTGGTCCATAGTCATCTGTTTCGATATCTAGTCTATCACCTTCTACTCTAGCTCTTATCTCAGCACTATCTCTCCATGCTTCAACAACTCCATCTCTAATCTCAACTCTAAAACCTAGACCTCTTAATAGATTTGCAAAGATAGTTTCATCAATCATCCTCTTCAACATGAGAACTGCTAGGAAACACATTTCTGAATCCCTTAGAACTTCATAGTATCTGAGCTTATTTCTGAGTATATTCAAGAAGTTTCTTTATGCATGTGTTGATAACGCATTTAATAGCTTCAACTATTTCATATAGTGGTAAATAGTTCTCTAGCTTCATTCTCATAGCATAGTCTGTATGCGGTGGTATATGGAGAAAACCTCCTATAACACCATATCTCTTTGCATAGCTCATAATTGTATATGCAAGAGCATTACATAGATAGGTACCTGTAGATAGACTTGGTCTAATCTTTAGCTGTTTTCTCTCCATACACTCGATCAATATCTCTTTAACGGGAAGGGATGTCTCTACAACTAGTGGTTGTGAAGTGTATAGCTCTTCACCTCTAGCTTTATATTCATCAACATCAGGAATATCGAAATAAGCAATATTTGTAGCTCCAAGCTCTATTAGGATAGATGTTGCTTTAGGCGCCATACCCAAACCTATAACGATAGATGGTCTCAACTCTTCAAGGAAACTCACTACTCTTTGTCTAATATATGATAGCGATACAGGTACAACAATTCCTATGATCTTAAAACCCATTAACTCAGTATCTCTAAGGATATTCACAACTTCTTCACATGTATTGTAGTGATACCCGTTGAAGAGACTAAACCCCAACAACAATACATCTCTACGACCTATCATAGCGATACACCTAGCTTAACCATATGGATACGTCATGAAGCCTCTATTCACGATATATTTAGTTAGATGGTGTTTATAGTACTGGGATACGCTTTGGATACAGCTAAACTAGAATCTTTTATCCTTGAAAAGATGAGTAAGACTAGAATTCCAAGTATATCGATAGCTATTGTTAAAGGAGATAGTGTTGTGTATTCACGTGCTTTTGGTTTTAGAGATATCGAAAAGGGTCTGTATGCAACTCCAAATACTATCTATGGAATTGGATCCGTAACAAAGTCTTTTACTGCTTTAGCTATTCTAAAACTAGTTGAAGAAGGGAAACTCGATCTTGAAGATCCTATTGAAAAGTATGTTCCTCTAGATATCAAACCCTTTGGTGAATCTATAAGGATACACCATCTCTTAACACATACAAGTGGTATTCCTGCTCTTGCCTATGCAGAGGCATACATACGTGGAGTACTAGGTCTAGATCGTGTATGGTTACCTCTTGCTACTCCCGAAGATGTGATATCGTTTATGAGGGATGCCCATCAATGGATAGCTTCTAGACCCGGTGAAAGATTCTTCTACCTAAATGAAGGGTATGTTCTTCTAGGCTACATAATATCGAAAATAAGTGGTATGAGATACGAAGACTATGTCAAGAAGTATATTCTAGAACCTCTAGAGATGAGACGAACATATTTCTTTGAAGAAGAAGTTCGTAGAGATCTTGATGTAGCTACACCCTATATAGTTGATAGAGAGGGAAAACATATTCCAAGTAGATTTCCCTATGGAATTACAGCTGATGGTGGACTCCTAAGTAATGCTATGGATATGGCTAGATATCTATCTATGCTAATAAACAGAGGATTGTTTAGAGATAAGACCATAATCGATTCAAAATATATCGATTTAATGGAGCGTAAATACATAGATGTACCTTTCAAGATATTTGGAGATGAAGGCTATGGCTATGGACTTATAGTTACAGAGAAATTCTTTGATAAAAAGCTTATCCATCATAGTGGTTCTGTACTTGTATACACAGCCTTTATGGGGTATATACCAAGTGAAAAACTTGGTGTTGTAGTACTAGCTAATGCTCTTGGATACCCCCTATCATATATTGGTATGTATGCACTAGCTCTAGCACTTGGTCATGACCCTGAAAAAGAACTTGAGTTCATTAAAAGAGATAGAATTCTCAATAGATTAGAGGGTATCTATGAGACCTATAAGGGTACACATAGAGTAACAATTAAGCATCAAGGAGATTTCCTCTTCATCATCTATAGAGATAAGTATACCGAGTACTCAATACCGTTAATTCCTGAGGAAATACGTGAAGACTATGCTAAGTTCTATACGCTTTCTGCTGGTAGAAAGATATATGCAGAATTCTATATAGAGAAAGAGAGGGTAATGGCATTCTATGAGAGATACCGAATGGTCAAAGTTTCTGAGCTTACTTAGATACTATTGAACAATAGATAGGATTTTCTATGGGTAAAAGCTATGCATTTCGATATCATCATTAGAAATGGTATAGTTGTTGATGGTTCTGGAGCACCTCCATTTAAAGCTGATATAGGTGTTAAACAGGGTGTTATAGCTAAGATCGGTGATCTTAGTGGTCATACAGGTGAAAATATTATAGATGCTCAGGGACTTATAGTAGCTCCTGGTTTTATCGATGTTCATAATCATAGCGATATATCGGTATTTGCAGTTCCTACAGCTGATAACTATGTTCTTCAGGGTGTTACAACTATAGTTATTGGTAATTGTGGTTTTTCACCAGCTCCTATAACTGATATGAATAGAGAATTCGTTGAAGAGATGCGTAAACAGTATCCAGAGGTAGAGATACAGTGGAAAAGCTATGCTGAGTATATCGAAGCTTTGGAAAGACTTGAAAAGAGTATCAATGTAGTTCCACTAGTAGGTTTTGGAGCTATTCGTAGTGCAGTTCTGGGGTTTGAGGATGTTAAGCCTACGAATTCACAGTTAACCACAATGAAAGAGCTTGTTAAGGAGGCTATGGAGGTAGGTGCTCATGGTCTATCAACAGGTTTGATATATACACCACAGAATTATGCTGATACCAGAGAAATAATTGAGCTTTGTAAAGTTGTATCAAGATATAGAGGTATCTATGCTACGCATATGAGAAATGAAGGTATTGGCTTGATAGAGTCTATTATAGAGGCTTTCACTATAGGTAGAGAATCTGGTTGTTCTGTAGAGATATCTCATTTAAAGTCTTCAGGTATAGCTGCATGGGGTTTAGTTAAGAAAGGTTTAGCATTGATAGAAGCTCTAGCTGAAAAGGGCTATGATATATCTGCTGATGTCTATCCATATACAGCGACATCAACTAGTCTTTCAGCAATTCTACCTTCATGGGTTAGAGAAGGTGGTATTAAGAAGATGTTGAAGAGGCTCAAAGATCCTGATATTGTGGATAGGATATCAAAGTATTTTGAGATTCATGGAATTATGGAGGAGAGATATATTGAGTGGAACCAGATCGTAATTGCATGGTCTTTAAATCATAGAGAGATTGAGGGTAAATCTCTCGATAGAATAGCTAGAGAATGGGGTTTAGATCCTATCAAAGCTATTGTAAAGATTCTCATAGACGATGAAGGATCTACAACAGCTATATTCCATACACTAAATGAAGACGATGTTAAGTATGTGGTTAGCTCTCCTATAACAGCTATTGGTAGTGATGGATCTATAAAGAAGTTCGGAGTTGGAAAACCTCATCCTAGAAACTATGGTACTTTTCCACGAGTTATAGCTAGATATGTAAGAGAATTGAAGTTGCTATCTCTTTCAGAAGCAATTAGGAAAATGACGAGTTTACCTGCTAGAAAGTTTAGGTTATGGGATAGAGGTTTGATTAGACCAGGTATGGTAGCTGATCTAGTTGTATTCAACTACTATACTATAAAGGATACTGCAACATATGAAAATCCTCATAGCTATCCAAAAGGAATACACTATGTAATTATTAATGGAGTTGTAGTTGTTGAAGAAGGTAGACATACAGGTAAAAAACCAGGTAAATTATTGAAGAGATCTACTTACCAGCTATAACAACATCACGAAGTAGTATTGCAGGTGCATAGACTCGTAGATATCCTTCTACTTCTTTAGATAGCTCTACTATGTTCTTTGAAAGTAATTCATAGAAGTTACCGTTTATCACCATACCCTTAACGCCAAACTTCATCTCTCCATTCTCTACGTATATGCCATTCGATATAGTTGCATTAACAAAACCGTTAACAGGATTAGATAGCCATTCACCTATAGTTGCGTATACCACAATACCTTTCCTAACGTCTCTTATTAGTGAATCTATAGATGAAGTTCCGTTGGAGATTACGAGATTCGTTATCCAAGGTATTGGTGTTGATGTTGGTGTATACCTAAATGCATTACCTGTTGACTCTCTACCCTCAATATTGGCTGTATAGGTATCGTAGAGATAGGTCTTTAGAATACCCTTATCAAATACAATCTTATTCCTTGTAGCTACACCCTCATCATCAAAAGCTCTTGTGCCAAGACCATTAGGTTTCGTACCATCATCATAGACCGTGATTTTCTCAGACACTATTTGTTGATCTATCTTACCAACTAAGGGAGACCTCTTTTTCTGAATCCAATCAGCACTAATAGCTGGTGCAAGAACAGTTCTTGCAATAGATGCAAAAACTCTTGGCATTAACAGTACTTCATAAGATCCAGTCTCTATAGCTTTAGCTCTAAGACTCTTTACAGCAACATCAACAGCTCTATTCAGAAGTATATCTATATTGAGCTCTTTTAGTGTTGGAGCCATGTATATCTCGTAATATCCTGATTCTTCAGTATCCTCAATAGCTTTTATGTTAAAGAATACCGTAAACTCTGTATATCTATCAAATACTGCTTCACTATGGTTATTCCCTATACCACGTTCAACAAAATTCAACACTATGAAACTACTACTCGTATATGTTCTTCTATCTATATCCTTAGGTTTCTTCAGTATATAGTCCATCAATTCTAGGAATTTACTTAACTCTAGCTTCTCTATCGATGGATCTACAATATTCTGAACAGCAGAACTACTCAATGCTGTGGGTAGTGACTTCCAGTTAGGATCTTCTTTTGAGGATTTAGCTATTTTCATAGCGTTGTGTACAAGATCATCTATATCCTCTAATCTCGATACTAATCCTCCTAGTGCTGCAATTCTCTTATTTACTGTGAGACGTACACCAACATCAATTCTTTCACCATGCTCAACCCTCTCTATACCTCTTATAGTTCCAACAATTGTTGTAGTTCTATGTCTAGTCACATAGATCTCTATTTCGTCCACACCAAGATCTTTACCTACCTTTAAACCTCTATCAATTATTTCATGGATCATCATTTTCCACCCACAACAATCTTTTTCACTCTCACATGTGGTCCTCCATGACCAACACGAACTATCTGATTAGCTTTTCCACAACCACCAAAAACACTTGTCCTAATCTCTAGATCATTTGCAACAGCATCAATTTCCTTAAGTGTCTCGAGTATGTTTCCACTAACTATAACTCCACGAACAAGCTCTGTAGGCTCACCATTCTTGATGATATATGATGGACCTACAGAGAATGTGAATGTACCTACAGAAGCATCTACTTGTCCTCCCATAGCTCCACGTCCTCTAAGGTATATACCGTATGAAATACCTTCGAATAACTCATCAACTTTCCAAT